>CANFFA010000007.1 GCA_947445425.1 Paludibacteraceae bacterium | reverse complement strand
TACTTTATTAGTTTTATATATTTGGTTTTATTTTATAAATTTCAAAATATAATTCTGTTGGCCATTTGTCCATTTGGCAACATAAATTCCACTATTCAAACAGTTTAAGTCTTTGGTCGTTTTTTCGAATATTTTTTCAGAACTTATCTTCAATCCAAAACTATCGAAAATCGAAAGATTTCCGGTTGCATCAGCGTTGAAAACAAGCTTTTTTTCTACTGAATTCCAATAAAATGGAATTAGTTCTGAAGATTTTGTAGGGAGGTTTTCAGTTGATGGATTTTTATTGTATAACAAGACAATTGAGCCATAAGCAGGGACTGTAAAGTTGCTTCCAAGCGCATATGTAACCCCTGTTGGTGTTATGTAATTTTTATCCGCTGTGATAGTTTTAGCAGTAGCAGTTGTATTGTATTCAAAACGAACATAATCATTTACAACTGTAGGGGTAACTTCATAAAACACAAGATTATCAAGATAAAATGTTCCATTATTGGGCTTAAAACTAAAAAAAAGTTGCGGAGCAGTAGCAGAAACGGTGGCTTTATAAAGCATCTCCTTTTCCAGTATTTTCGTACTTAGATTGTATGTGTTAATTTGTGAAGCCAATACATAAGGGGAAGTAGAGGCCAAAAGCTGACAATAGAGAATCGAATTTACTGTTCCCAAAGCAGTAAGTTTCAGAAGATATGTTTTTCCTGCAGTTATGGGTGGCAATGAGTATTTCAACCACGAATTATCAACAGTATCAGCTCCAGTTATATTAACAGCCAAACATTTACCAGTTAATTTGCCTGGCACATTGGTGATTGTAGATACATTTCCCAATGGACTCCAATTCCTCCAGCCTGTTGTATTGGAAGTGAATGTTCCATTTGCAATTCCATTAGTGGTATCAATAACGCTGTAAGCCGGAAAACTAACCGGCGATAGTTTCGTTTGCAAATCATAATTACTAAAAGTCTGCCATTCACGCAAATTCATCGACGATTTAATTACAGGTGTCGCTGTCTTAAAATAAACATAATCGTTTTTCGAGAATGGTTGGCAATAGATATTATTATCCAGCACACCAAACAACGCCATTTCTGAAGCATTTAGCGTATTGAAATATAGTAGAGATTGCTCGGCATATAAGTCATTTGAAACCAGCGTGTTGTCTTGCACATCACAGTTTTGAATAACAAACGATGCACTGTTGTCGTGGTTGATGTTAATGTACTGATTGCAAGCAAAAATGGTATTATTCTTGGCCGAACAATTGGGCGAATTATGAAAATTAATACCATAATGAGGACAAAAAGCAATGGTATTACCAGTTACTTCTACATTCTCCGAATTATCGTCCATATATATGCCATTTGCCGGGATATAAGCAGCATTATTGGTGCCATTAACTGCCCCAATACCGTTAGTAATTACGTTATTGGTAATTTTACGATTGGTGGCTGCCGGCGTGTGAGTTCCTGTGTAGCAATAAATTCCAGCACCGTCATCTTCAACCGAACAAAATTTATCAATCACATTTTGATTGACAATCACATTACTCGACCATAAAAAATGGACAGGTAAGTATCCGATATTGTCAAATCTATTTCTTTCTATCAAAAGCCCATTAACGTTTGCATATAATCCCATGTAATTATTTCCTGTTTCGCCCATTCCTGCAACTAAGGCAATATCATTAAAAGTGTTGCCACTAAAAGTCATACGGGTACCATTGGCAATTATACTCGTACTTTGTGATAGTGAAAAAGTATTATTGCATACGGAAATACTATCAGCATAAGTATTACTATACATTTTACCAATAAGAATGTCGTTGGTACCGGAATTCACAAAATCGCAATTTCTGACACTTCCATAAGTTGCTCCATAAAGTTTAATGGCACATAATTTAGCACCAACAATTTTCAACCCATCAATCGCTATATATGATTTAGAAGTGATATTTATAGCGATATCAATATTTGCCACAGAGACAATTCTCGTGTTTGGATTGACGGTTGAAAACAGCCTGACCTTATTGCCTGTGGCTATATAGCACCACTCCCCCTCTTTGTCAAGTGCAGCAGGGTGATTCTGAAAAAAGTAACCGTAATTGTTGATTAAATTAGTAACTTTAGGAGTAAATGTTATCCGCCCTGCCGATTGAGAATTAACAACGGATTTGTCGAGCATCCAACGATTCGTTCGAATAACAATTTCGGCACCAGTCCAATCAGGAAGATTTACCAAAAAAGGGTCGGTAAATTCGTTTAAAGAATCCGTAGGGTGACTATCAACCGTCAGATAACCACTGTTTAGATCGGAGGAGTTGGGGTATCGACCCAGCGGTTTAAGGACATTGTCCATCATTAAAGCTGTGGGTCTTCCGTTAAAACTACTGTTACTTACTTCCCACAAGTTGGCACCTACATTTACCCAAGAGGTCAAAACAAGTCTATTGTCAATAACCGGCTTACTGCCAGTACCGAAGGATGAAAAAACAATAGGATTGTTTAAAGTTCCTGAAGCAGTTACCGTAATTGGACCAACAAAAGTATCGCCACGTTTCAACAAGACCTTATCACCAGCTTTCAATGTACTCATCATCGAATTCAGCTTTGTAAGGGTTTGCCAGGGAGTGGATTGGTTCTGGGCTTGTGCGGTTGTATAGGTGTCCGAACCAATTGAGGATGAAAAATAGTATGTTGAAGCCTGAATAACAGTACTAAAACCCAAATAGAGAAAGAAAGAAAATAGCTTAATTATTTTACTCATAGGATTTTGAAAATAAGGTTTTTCTTCAGAGATGACTTAAGGAAGCAGGATTGATACTATTTTCATACTATCAATCCTGCTTGTTGTTCACTACAATACTCTATTTTACAAATTTCACTGCATAAACCTCTGTACCTGCTATCCACTTGGCTGTATAAATACCATCGGGCAACGAATCCATATTTAATGCCGAAGTACCATTAACAGAAAACAGTTTTACCATTTTACCAACGATATTAAAGACCGAAACAGTGGCAGGAAGTTCAGAGCAAATCATCATTGCTTTTTTATTCATGTTCCAATAGATAGGTTTCGAGATTTTTTCCTCCACGGTTTGAATAGCCGTTGGAGACGAACCAAATTCAAAGGCTCCCTGATCTATTTTTGTTCCGAACTTACGATTATTTCCAAGCAAGTCTGTAGAAGGGAAAGTAATTAATGCTAAAGCGTTTATGCCATTATCAATACAAGGTGAGGATGTTTGAATTTTCCAGTCTGAATTAAACACTGCATTCAAACTATCGGTATTTAACACTGCTGCTCCTGCAAAAGAAGTTGGCGATACAAAATTTGGTCCTACGACACCGGTATTATTGGCATCGAGATAAACGCCTGCTCCAAACAAATCCTGCACGGCAGATTTCAAGAAAGAACCGACACTCATTGCTGTCTGACTGTATCCAGATGAGATAATATTGCCCCACAGAATACTATTAGCGACAGAAGCTAAGCCTCCCGTTCCATTTGTTATAGCACCTTGTCCACTTGTTGACAAAACACGGTTGTTTGTGAGTGTAGCATTTAATAAAGCTACACTAGCCGAATTGCCGACGAAAAGGCCACCACCAAATTGTTGTGCTGTATTGTTGTGAATCACACAATTGATAATCCAGGCTCTATTATTGGTTGCATCTGTGAGCAAATTGTAGACTGTGCCACTAAGTAAATCAACTGAAACACCACCGCCATTACTCGTACTTTTATTATTTCGGATAATACAATTTTGCAATGTGCCGTTTTGACCGATGGAGACTCCGGCACCTGCATATTTGGCATTTTGCATGATAAATCCATCCCAGCGGGTACGAACGTCAAATGCTGCGGATTGTTTCAAGACTTTGTTCGTAAAATTTCCATCCAGAATCGTTTTATTGAGCAATGGTTTACGGCTACTCGAACTCGTTTCTGTACCATCAAAGCCGCCCAATACATTTACCCCATCTTTCATAACAAAGCCCCCGATCGGTGACGTGTACGTTCCTGCTGCCACCCAAATTTCGTCACCCGATTGTGCCAGATTCAATGCAGTTGACAAATCGCTTTGAAGATAGGGATCTGTTTTATCCGCCCATTGAGACCCGCCATATGGTTTAATGTAATAAGTCAATGCTCCCGCAGGTCGTTGATATTGACATTCAAAAGCACCCAAGTCAATGAAACCCGAAATAACACGAGGATTCATGGCAATATCCGTAGTGGGAAAATCATAATCAGTTGAAGTTGCTGTTGCTCCGGTTGTATTTACACAGGCCGAAGAAGATAACAGTGACCAATCTGAATTTAAAATGGCACTTAAACTGTCAGCATTTGCTAAGGCAGCACCATACACGGTAGAAGGATTTTTAAATTTAGGATATTTTGCACCATTAAGCACACCATTATTTGCGGAATCCAAGGTGGTAATTCCTGTTGCTGTCAGCCCTTGAACAGCAGATGTCAGTGGAGTTCCCGATAACTGAGCAGCTGCAACAGCGGGTGAAGTCCAACCCATATTTCCCCAAACAATTAAATCGGTATTTTTGTAATCATATAGACCGGCTGTTCCATAGGATACGGTAATACCGCCTGTTCCACTACCTACTACAGTATTCAGATTATTACAGATAGTGGAATGGCTCAAAGCAACAAAAACATTTGTAGCAATATTTACCCCACCACCCCATTTTGATCCAGTATTATTGTGAATTACGCAGTTAATAATCTGAGCCCTATTATTGGCACTAAATGGCACTGCAAGTGTAGCCGGTATGACATAAACCATAACTCCACCACCGCTTCCCGTGGCAGAAACAGTACGGTTATTGCGAATAATACAATTTCGCAAACTTGCATTTTGACCTATGGATGCCCCACCATTCATCCCATTCTGGATAATAAACCCATCCCAGGTGGTACGGGTTACAAAAGGGGAAGGTTGTGACAAGACCCTGGCTGTAGTGGTAGTTTGGAAATTACCATCCAATATGGTTTTATTATTCAGTGGATTACGAGAAGAAATAGTGGTTTCAGTTCCAATAAAACCACCATACAAATTCACACCATCTTTCATGCTAAAATGACCTTTGTATGTTCCGGCAGCTACCCATATTTCATCCCCCGACACCGCTTCGCGAAGTGCCACAGTTAAAGAGTCGTATACCGAGTTTTGCGTTCTCCAGGCAGTACTGGTAGAAATAGGACGAACGTAGCGCGTTGTTGCGTTAATGGTCAATGTCAATAACAGTGACAAAATAATTGCAAGAGTAATGTTTTTTTTCATGTTTTTTGTTTTTTAAAGATTCATTTGGATTGACCTATAATGAGTGTCAATCCAAATGAATCAAAGTTATTTTATAAATTTACTGGCTTTTCCGTTAATGTTGATGATATACAGGCCCTTCTTCAGGTTTCGTGAATATGATCCTACAGCAGTTGTTTTTTCAATCAACAGACCATTGTTTGTATAAAGTTCTACAGAAGCTTTACCATCAAATGCACAGTATATGCCCGTTACAGTTGACAGTATGCGAACGTTTGATTCTACTGTTGACAATCCAGTGGCAGTATCTGTTACCTTTCCAGTTAAAGCAACAGTTTGTGATGCTGCGCTCGTTGATGTCAGACTAAGGTTACCGGCATAATCTCCAACAGTTTGATTTGCTTTCAGACGAACATAAACCATAGTAGTAGCAAGCATTCCAGAAGCCGTAATGGTTTGAGCATCCAAAAATCCAGTACCGCTAGTTAAAGAAACTTCGAAACCCGTAGGTGCTGTAACCGTTACATTGCCCAACAATCCAACACCACTTACGTTAAAGTTTTTTTCTATTGAAGGAGAAGAATTATTATTCAAATCGTAATTCATCCCGCTCAAAGTGGTGGCTGAAGTAGTAAGATTGGTTGGGTATTCAACCGCACCCAAATCTAGATATGTACCAATACGTCGCGTATTGCCCACTAAATCATTTGTCGGAAATGTAAATACTAAAGCTGCATTCACCCCTCTATTCAAACAAGAAGATGTGCTTTGCAGTGACCAATCGGATGCTGAAATATCCGTTGGCAAACTACTTGCATTTGAACCAATGGTAGTAGAAGGTGTTGTAAATTGCGGATAATATGCACCTTGAGTAGAACCGCTGTTCGCAGCATCCAAATTCACCAATGCACCCGACAATCCCTGAAATGCAGAAGTGTTAAAGGTACCAGACCCAAATGGTGTCTGACTGGCTGTAGGAGTTACAGCAGTATTATTCATATTGCCCCATAAAATACAGTTGGTAAAAACTGATGTAGATGCCGTTCCGTTCGAGATACCACCTTGTCCACTGGCAGAAGTTATACTGTTATTGCAAATGGCAGTGTTGGCAATAACTATATTAGTATTATTTTTATAAAATATGCCTCCACCATAAGCATTGGCTGTATTGTTGTGAATCACGCTATTGATAATCCAGGCTTTGTTGCTTGTGGCATCGGTTAGAGCATCGAATGCCGTACCGGTTAATTGATCTACTTGTATGGCTCCACCATTACCAGTGCTGGTATTATTGCGGATGACACAATTCGTTAATGTTGCATTTTGTCCAATGGTAATACATGCACCACTTGTAGATTTTCCATTTTGCATAATAAAACCATCCCATTTGGTACGGATAGTAAATCCGGCTGCTCCTTGTGTCAATACTTTATTTACAAAGTTTCCATCCAGAATCGTTTTGTTGGTCAATGGCTTGCGACCGGTTGAAACCACTTCGGTTCCATCGAAACCGCCCAACACATTTACGCCATCCTTCATTACAAAACCACCTGATGGTGAGGTGTAGGTGCCAGCTGCTACATAAATTGTGTCGGCAGAAGTTGATGCAGTTAATGCTGCTGCCAAGTCGGTATACAGGGGTGTTTTGCCTGTCCATTGTAAACCGGTGCCTACATAATGGATAGTTACTGCACTCATAGGCATTGCCATTAAAATAGTCACTGCCATTAAAAATAGATTTTTTGCTTTCATTTCTTCAGATTATTTGTTGAACATTTTGAATTTATTGATTGTAAAAGTAGGTTTTAATTTGAATAACTATGTTTAATTTCAGCTAATAAATGTTTGATTCTAGACATACTTTAAATCATTTCCGGCCTAAGAAGATGGAAACCACTGTGAGAATGTTGTATTGCTGAAGCGGTTATGACTGACAATAGAATGGATTGCGTATTGCTTTATAAGTTGAGTATTGAAATTATTCGCTAAATCCAAATAGTCAACCACCCCATTAATATCCGGGATTCTGATCAGTAGCTGACAAGCTTTTGTTGTAAATAAATTCCTCGGACGAAATAGGGAATAACAAATTTCGCTTGTTGAATATCATGTTGGAAGCCACATAATCGTTACAATTTCCTGGCGAGGCTAGTTCATTTACGCTCGCAAACAGAGCATGTTCACTGGCATATCCATTGGTCACATCGAGCATATATTCATAATAGGTTTTGCCATTGCTGCGTTTCATGCGAACCAAATCGAACCAACGGCTACACTCGCCCACCAGTTCCAATCCTCTTTCGTGAAAAATAGCTTCGCGGATTTTATCTTTATCTGTTGGCTCTGTTCCTGGCAAGGTAAGCAAAGACAAATCCACCGGCGTAGCACGAGGTGTTCCGGAAGCTTTGCGCGCCCGTTCTCTGAGCAGATTAAAAGCGGCCAAAGCTTCGGCTGGTTTGTTGAGTTCGTTCAATGCTTCGGCTTTAATTAAATAGACTTCTGCCAATCGAATAATATTCAGGTTATTCTCGTGATTTCGACTATCCAATCCGGAACCATCTATGTACTTGGCAATATGTGCATACCGGAAATTGTA
Organism: Paludibacteraceae bacterium; assembly: GCA_947445425.1. Taxonomy (GTDB): domain Bacteria; phylum Bacteroidota; class Bacteroidia; order Bacteroidales; family Paludibacteraceae; genus Paludibacter. The sequence goes on along the minus strand of CANFFA010000007.1, from coordinate 9,289 downwards.
ATAACCGGTGGTACTCATCGTAGTGGTACCGATTACCAATTTGTTAGCAACTATGGACGCGGAATTCCATTTTGTTAGAAAGGATTTCTCTGTTCGATAATCCAGCTCCTTTTTGGTAACATTGTAATAATCTCCTGTATTATACATTTTATAGAAAAATGGTTCTACTTTAATACGACCTGTTCCATTACCATAAGTAGTCGTAGTTCTTGAACCGGTATAATTATAACCGTTAACTGGTATGTACAAATTAGCCATTTCGCTTCCGATAGAATTGGCCGATGATTGCAGAGGGTCTCTGGCAAATTGTAGGGCAAAACAAACCTCATTGGCTTGGGTAGCTTCTTTGCTCACGTCCCACAAATCGGCATAATTATCGAGCAAAGTATATCCTCCTTTAGTAATAACACTATCCGCCCAGTTGGATGCTTCCTGCCATTTGCCCCGGGTAAGATAAACCAACGATAACATGGCTTGCGCTGAACCTTTGTTGGCTCTACCAGCTTCATTGGCAGATTGCAATGACTTATAGGGCATTAATTGGTTGGCTTTGAGCAAATCACTAAAAATTACCGAATAGACCGAATCTACCGATGATTTGGGTGAGTGAAAATTACCGGCATCGATGGTTGGTTCCAACTTTACGGGCACCCCTCCAAAAGTACGCACCAAATTAAAATAGGTCCATCCCCTTAAAAAATAAGCTTCTCCCAGTATACGGTTCTTTGATACCTGATTAAAATCAGAATTTTGTACGTATTTAATGACTAAATTGGCATCCATAATGGTTTGATACATGCCCGCCCAAACATTTTTGACATAAATGGTGTTGGCAGTTTGTCTTTTCTGTCCAAATTCGATGGGACTTTCTGCTCCATCATAACAAAAAAGCGCATCGCTTGACGCTTCGAGCATGGGGATATAGCAGGATTTGTAGTAGCCGTAGCGCACCAAATCGGAGTAAACACCGGCGATGGCACTTTTGGCATCATTTTCTGTCTTATAAAAATTATCAACCACAAAACGGTCGAGCACCACCTCATCCAGGGTACATGCCGAAAATGTTGCGAGAGCAAATAGAAAAATAAATATTTTTGTTTTCATCGTGTTTGAATATAAAGATTAGAATTCGATATTGGCACCAAAAGAATATGTCCGTGGTTGTGGAAACACGCCGAAATCAGTTCCAGTTTCTAAGCCCTTGGTAGAAGCATTCGCTTCGGGGTCATATCCACTGTATTTAGTGAATGTCAATAAGTTGGCACCACTCACAAAAACTTTCAGCATACTTATTCGATTCTTTTTAATTGGAATGCGATAGGATACAGTCACGTTTTTTAGACGTATATAAGATGCGTCTTCCACCAATTTATCTAATAACTGTTGTCGGAACATCACAGAACCTGTGTAAGGCAGTTGATAATCGTTGCTGGTACCTTCGCCATGCCAGCGATTATCCCATGCTGCCTGACTGATATTGGCATAAGTATCAACTGTCAAACCATCTGTCACGTAACGGTTTAAGTTTACCAATTGATTGCCTATACTTCCTTGCCAAGTAAAGTTAAAGTCGAAGTTTTTATACGTGAGGTTGCTGGTTAGCCCGAAAATAAAGTCAGGAATAGCATCACCCAGAATTGTACGGTCGTTCGAGTCAATCTTTCCATCATGATTAACATCCACAATTTTATAAAATCCTGGTTTTGCGGTGGGATCAATTTTAGTGGTAGTACCATCTGGATTAGTAAATACATAATTATCAATCTGTGCTTGATTCTGATATACCCCATCCGTTTTGTAACCAATAAAAGCACCAATCGGATAGCCAACTTTTGCCACATTGATGGGTTGATTCAAGGCATATGCACCGGTATTATTCCAGTTTTGACCATACACAGCTGTAATGTCGTTACCCAAGGATAATACTTTATTGGCATACGCCGAAATATTACCTGCCACTGTCCAGCTGAAGCCCTTTTGTGCAATAATATCAGCAGCTAATTCCACTTCAAAACCTTTGTTTTCAATCTCCCCTGCATTGGTCCAATAGTTCGGAAATCCAGTGGAAGGTGCCAAATTCAGGTTGATAAGCAAGTCAGATGTTTTTTTATAAAACAGATCCGCTGTCAATCTAATTCGATTATTGAAAATCCCCAAGTCTACTCCGCCATTGTATTGCGCAGTGGTTTCCCATTTCAAGTTTGGATTACCCACGTTTCCACTTTTAATACCAGTAGTTAATATACCTCCTACTGGATAATAGTTATTGGACAAGCCAGACAAAGTCTGCATGGCAGCCACCGATTGATTTCCTGTCAAACCATAGCTACATCTAAATTTAAGATTCGAAATCTCATTTTTAAGCCCCTTCATAAAAGGCTCTTCGTTTACACGCCAAGCAAAGGCGCCCGAAGGGAAGAAGTTCCATTTTTGTGCCAGCTTACTACTTCCGTCAGCGCGACCCGAGAAAGTGAAAATATAATTGTTATACAAGGTGTAATTTATGCGGGTCAAATACGAAGCAAGCATACTGCTATAAGTTTGAGTGATGGTTTTATCCTGAGCAGAGCCCATTTGGAAATTGTAATATCCCAAACTTTCATTGTCGTATCCTTTTGAGCCAACAGACATGGTTTGAACTTTCGAATTCTGGTAGGTAAAACCAACAACAGCATTTAAGCGATTGTTTTTATCAAAATCGCGATAATAGGTAAGTAATTGTTCTGAATTTATGCTGTAGTAGCGGTTGTCATTCCGTTGAGCATATCCTTTGGCTTGACTCCCAGCAAAGGTTCCAATTCCTTCGAACGATTCTCTTATCAGGTAATTGTCACTGATTCCTACTGTTGACTTGAATTTCAAAAATTTGGACAAGGTGAATTCAGCATAAGTCTGCGTGCGAACTGAAATATTATTGAAATTATCTTTTACCTCTTCAGCCACATAGAGCGGATTGTTTACCACAGCAGTCTCTAGGCTTCCATCTGGAGTTAATGCGTTCAAGAAGGGACGAAAGAAAAGGGCTCCCAATACCACGGAGCCACCGGGTTCACCGCCGCGAAAGGACTGCTTTGCCATTTGACTGTTCAAATTTGTATAATTCACATTTAAACCCACTTTTAAAAATGAATTGACAGTTCGGTTGATATTTCCACCCATACTGTACCGATCAAAAGTAGAATTCAGGATTATACCTTTCATGCTCATATAGTTGCCCGTGATGGCATAGTTGGTTTTATCATCTGCACCCGAAACAGAGATTTGGTGATCCTGCGAGAAACTATTCTTGTAAATCAAGTCCTGCCAGTCGGTATTAGGATAGATAGCAGCTAACGAATCGATCTGTCCGGGTTTATACAAATAATTTCCCTTTGCATTAAACTGAGCTTCGTTTTGGTAATCCATAAAGGTACGCGTGTTGAGCATCGGTATTTTCTTTGCCAGTTGCGACATATCCATACGAACTGAATACTGCACTTTTGACCCTTTCTTTCCTTCTTTTGTTTTTATCAACACCACCCCGTTTGAACCCCGTGATCCATAAATAGCGGTTGCCGAAGCATCTTTTAAAATCTCAACTGATTCAATACTGTTGGGATTAATAGTTGCCAATGGATTAAGATTAGTGGAACGGCTACTGCCTTCGGAACCGCCACCATCGGGCATATCTATAGGGAAGCCGTCAATAATATACAAAGGTTGATTGGAACCACTGATGGAACTACCACCCCGAATCAGTATACTGGAAGTTGCTCCCGGTGCGCCGTTATTCATGGTGATATTCACCCCGGCAACCCGTCCTTGCATATACTGGTCTATGGAACTACTGGCCCCTTCGTTCACATTGGTGAGTTTAACTGAGGACAAGGAGCCCGACAAATCGGACTTTTTCATCGTCCCATATCCAACCACCACGACTTCATCCAATTCTTTGGATTCCTCCTTCAGCTTTACGTTAATGACTTGTTTGCCATCCACCGCAATTTCTTGCGTTTGATACCCAATGAATCTAAACTCCAAAACTGATTGCGGTGTAACATTTATTTGGAATCCTCCGAACGCATCGGTAATCGTACCCGATTTTACATTTTTGTCTACCACACTCACTCCTAGTATAGGTTGTGAACTTTCATCCAACACCAAACCTGTAATTTTCTCCGCCTGTAAGGTTAAAGAGGAGAAAATCATGCCTAGAAGTACAAAGCCCATCCGCCCCATCATTCTGCATTTTTTATTTATTGTACGATTTCTCATGATAATTATTTAAAATGATTTTTGGTTCATATATCTTAGTTCAATTTTACCGTTGTTGTGTTTTAAAAAAAACTATCATTTTGCCTTCCAAGTCAGCACGAATAGCTGTGTATTGTTTTTCATCTACTACATTCACCGTTTCGAGTGGGTCAGTTTGATAATCGTACAATTCCTTGGCAATCACTAAATCGGATGAAAAAGGCTGATTACTATGATAATCATTTTTTATCCAGAACGTCAATCGATATCTATCTGATCGGATAGAATATCCCATTGTATTCCCTTCACGGGGGTATTGGCTTACGGCAAACTCATTCACAACTGCTTTTGAATTTTTCATGAGCGGCACTAAACTTTTGCCATCTAAATTGGTCGGAATTGGTAATCCGGCCAACTCGCAAACAGTTGGGAATACATCAATAAATTCAGAGACTCCAGCAGTTTTAACTGGTTTTATTCCTGGTGCAACAATCATTAGTGGTGCCCGGGTAGCTTGTTCAAAATTGGTGTGTTTACACCATAACCCATGGTCGCCCAAGTGCCAACCGTGATCACCCCAAAAAACAATAATGGTATTTTTTGTTAAGCCAAGCTCTTCCATTTTATCCAATAGCTTACCCAATTGTGCATCCATATAGCTTGTAGCCGCATAATAACCATGTATCAATTCCCGCTGTTTATCGATATTCAAACCGATATTCTTGGGATTGTCTGTAAAACTACACATGGCAGGAATATCCGAATAACTCTTCAACTCGTAATTTTGATAGGCTATTTTGGGTCCGTTTTTTGCATGTTCTTGAAAAGGAGCTAGTGGCATCTCTTTTCGTGAGTACATATCCCAATACTTCTTGGGTGCCACAAAGGGCAAATGGGGTTTTGCAAATCCAACGGCTAAGAAAAACGGTTTATCTTGTTTTGATAATTGAGTCAACAATTCATTAGCCCGCTTAACGCCAGCACCATCAACGTATGCATCGTCGGGCAAATCGGCACATTCGGTGGATGGTTTAATTCTATCTTGAACATATTCAATCATCTTGGCACCAATGAGTCCCTGTTCTTTTGCTTCCTTGACAAATTTAGCAATAAGCAGTTTTGTTTCAGGAAGTTGATAACCTCCTATCATCGGTTGCCCGGTTGACTGACTATAGTATTGCGTACCTACTTTGTTGTATGGCAATGTCCACGATGGTTTATCTTCATCTTTATCCACACAGCGAGGATCATAAATTTTACCAACTCCGGTGGTTTCGTAGCCCTGATTAGCAAAATACTGAGGTAATGACAAAATATCAGGATTCACATCGCGCATCAAGGTTTTCAAATCCCATACTTTGGTATAATCAGGTCGCATACCCGTCATTAAGCTCGCTCTTGTTGGACCTGAAACAGCCATTTGACAGTAGTTTTGCAAAAAAACAGTCCCGTTCTTTCCGATACGGTCAATGTTAGGTGTTTTAATCAGACTATTACCATAGCAGCCAATTTCTGGTTTCAAATCATCGACGGCAATGAACAGTACATTCATTTTCTGAACATTTTTGGCTCCAAAAACAGTTGGCAAAGTCAATACTGACAATACAGTTTGACTGATTATGAATTTATTATATCTCATTTGAATACTTGTTATATACTTAATATTGATATTTTATTCTCACTGAACGGCTTTAACAACCGGTTTACCAGCCAGGAATTGTGTGATTTTAAACACCATTTCAGCAGGAAGTTTAGCGTTTAATTTGTCAACGAATTCCACGTAACCAGCTTTGAAAACAATATTTTTTTCCTCCTGTGTTGTCAAGTCTTTTGTTTTCGAATAATTGCCATATTCCCTGGCTGCCAGTGCGTCACGCAAAATGGTTTGCTGTTCGGTAGTGAGACTTAACTCTTTGGCTGCGGCTGCAGCTTTGGTGGTGGCTGATGTGATAGCCCATTCCGGAATTTGCGTTGTAGTTGCTTTAGTAATCGGTTTCCCGGCCAGAAATTGTGTGATTTTCAACACCAAATCTGCCGGAAATTTAGCATTTAATTTATCCATGTATTCTACGTAACCAGCTTTGAAAACGACATTTTTTTCCTCCTGAGTAGTCAAGTCTTTTGTTTTCAAATAATTGCCATATTCCCTGGCTGCCAGTGCGTCACGCAAAATGGTTTGCTGTTCGGTAGTGAGACTTAACTCTTTGGCTGCTGCTTCGGCTTTTGAGGTGGCTGATGTGATAGCCCATTCCGGTAGCTGAGTTTGTGCTTGCAGGTTAGAAAATACAATCATTGCTACTATAAGCAATAAAGCGGAAATAAAACGATAAGTTATTTTCATAAGAATTGAAATTTCAATGGTGAATTATTTGATGATTGTTATTATAGTTTGTATTACTTGTTTGTTTATTAATGCTTGCGGACTTGGCTGGCTTCCGCCTATGGATAGCTGAATTTCTCCGGACTCTACAACAAATTGATTTTTATTGTTTAATACGGCTAACTGTTCAGGTTTTAAGGTAAAAGTCACGCTCTTGGTTTCGCCGGGATTCAAGTGAATACGTTGAAATCCTTCCAGCGAACGAATAGGCATCGTGTAGGGGCAATTGATGTGTGTTAAATAAAGCTGCACTACTTCATCGCCTTTAAATTTTCCTGTATTTTTAACATCTACAGTCACTTGTTGTGGTTTGTCGCCCTTTGTGGTTTTATCAGAATAAATATTTGAATAGGCAAACGTAGTATAACTTAATCCAAATCCAAACTCATAAAGTGGTTTCTCTTTGAAATAGCGATAGGTTTTACCTTCCATATCGTAGTTGTCGAAAGATGAAATGTCTTTTACATCGTTATAGAAGGTTACTGGCAAGCGTCCTGAAGGATTGTAATCGCCAAATAAAACATCCGCAATGGCTGTTCCACCAGCTTGTCCGGGATACCAAGCCTCTAAAATAGCTGGAAACAGTTTATCTTCTTGTGGAATAGACAAGGCACTTCCATTCATCAATACCAATACCATCGGTTTTCCAAGTTTTTTTACCTCCTGTATCAATTCGACTTGATTTTTGGGCAGCCCCAGAGTAACTCGGTCGCCGCCATTAAAACCTTCCACTTTTACTTTCATCTCTTCTCCTTCTAGTCGTGGACTGATTCCCATGCACATGACCACTACATCTGAATTCTTAGCCAGCGCCAAGGCATTTTCCTTCAATTTAGTAGATGGTTTTTCCCACAATAATCGCATCATGGCATATTCGGTATTGTTCTGCTTGTATTCAATGCGTATGGCATATTTCACTCCTTTCTTCAGGGTCATATAGTCATGTACAATTTGCGGTGAGTGCGGATTATTGTAATTGCTAATCAATTTGTTATCCAAATAGAATTTATAGGTCAGATAACCCTCTGTACCAATGGCATATTCACCATCTTCTGGTACAACGAGAAAGCCTTCCCATTTTACAGAAAAATGTAATGCCGACATCCCGTCAAAAGGGGCTTTGTCCCACCAATTGAAATTAATCTGTTTATCGTTTACGGACTGAAAAGGTTTTCCTGTCAATGAATCGTTCGTATAATAACTCGCTTTCAAGCCATGCTTGGTCAAAGAGTTGTCTGTAAATAAGCATTCGGTGGGTATGGCTTCCATTTGAGGCAAACCAGGCGCTAATTGCGTCCCCATAGCATATTTCACATCAGCTTGTGGCAATTTTGATTTAATGGCCTGGTAAGGGGTCACCGGATTGGACGGAAACCCATTGTAATTCCCCAACATAGTTTCTATATTATCGGCATTGGGTCCGATTACGGCAACACGTTTTACCGACTTGCTTAAAGGCAGAAACTTATTGTCATTTTTCAATAAAACCATCGATTTTTGGGCACTCTCCAATGCCAATTGTTGGTGTACTGTAGAATTGATACACGCCAAGGGAATATTATCGTATTTTACAGCACCTTTGGGTGCAAATAAACCCAATCGTAAACGCGCTTCCATCATTCGTTCTACCGATACATTAATTTCCGACTCTGTGATTAAACCTTGTTTTACGGCACCCGCCAGATTTTTAGAAACGTCTCCACAGACCAAATCCGTGCCAGCCTGAACAGCCATTGCCGAGGCTTGTTCGGCAGTTTGAACCACCTTATGTGCATTTTTCTCAAAAAAATCTTCTACCGCTCCACAGTCCGAAACAATATAGCCATTGAAACCCCATTCGTTTCTCAATATATTTTCCAGATACTTGCTCCCACAACATGGTAAATCTTTATAGCGGTTGTAGGCGCACATCACCGAATATACTCCACCTTCTTGAACTGCTTTTTTATAATGCGGAGAATAACTCAACAGGAAATCACGGTCGGAAGGAAGTGCATTGAAAGTGTGACGTTGTGACTCGGGACCACTGTGTACCACGAAATGCTTAGCCGTTGCAACTACTTTAAGGTATTTGGGGTCATCGCCCTGCAATCCCTTGATAAATCCGACACCAAGCTCACCGGTCAAATACGGGTCTTCGCCGTATGTTTCCATGCCGCGTCCCCAGCGAGGATCTCTAAACAAATTGATATTGGGTGTCCAGAACGTCAAACCTTTGTACATCCCTTCGAGACCTTTCTGACTAGCTTGCCGGTTTTTTGCCCTTGCTTCGTCTGAAATGCTATTGGCAATCTGAAACATCATCGGTTTGTCCCACATAGCCGCCATGCCAATGGCTTGAGGAAATACCGTTGCTAATCCGGCTCTGGCAACTCCGTGTAAACATTCGTTCCAATAATTGTGTCTTGGAATATTAAGATGTGAAACTGCCGGAGCGTCAAAATTGAGTTGCCCGATCTTTTCTTCCAACGACATCTTGGATACTAATTCGTGCGCTTGTTCCTTGAAACTTTTGTCATCCGCTTTTATTGGATTACAAAAAATAAGACTCAAAAAAAGTCCTAACAACAAATGTAGTTTGTTCATTTTAATATTGTGTTTTAAGATTTATCTTCCTTTTGGTATGTCAGCAAAAGTAACTTGGTTGATGAAAAAGAATGTTGGATTTGGGACATT
>CANFFA010000006.1 GCA_947445425.1 Paludibacteraceae bacterium | reverse complement strand
TTTTCATCCTGTTTGGGGCCTATTTTATAGGCAAACGGACCTGAAAAACGTGGTTTTGGATGGGCAACTTTCAGTTTGAAACTGAAAGGTTGTTACTCAAAAGTGGGTGGGTATGCTCCGGAATATGTAGACCATGATGTACAGTAGACCTTTCTTAAAATACTTTCAAATCAATAATAATTTACAATCAGGCTTACGAAATATTATCGGTTTCTCTTCCTTGACCAATGCGGCTAGCAGTGAAAAGAATATTGCTACTACTTTGACTGTGAATGATGAATTGGGATTGAGTTATAAATGGGAATGGCTTTACTTGATGTCAAAAGTAAGTTATGTGCTGAATTCAACAACTTATTCGATGGAAAACCTGCTTCCAAAACACAACACAACATTGGGTGGATTTCTCAGTGCACAATTGACACTTCCTGCAGCATGGACAGTTGCCTCTGGTCTCAATTTTCGTAAGCTCACCGGATTTTCTTCTGCTTACAGTAGAAATGAATTGTTGTGGAATGTGGAATTAAGCAAGTCCTTTTTGGAAAATAACGCGGGCACGCTTTCTTTTTTGATGAATGATATTTTACAACAGCAGTTGAGTGTTTCTCAGGTTATTTCAAGTAATTATGTAGAGGATCAGCAATTTAATACCATGAAAAGCTTTGTGATGCTGGCTTTCTCGTATCGTTTTAATTCAATGGGGAAGTAGTTTATTTGACTTTTGATAAGTGGTTTCAACATGTTTTCAAAATATTTTACAGATTAACGGAGTTAGTCTACTTCCACATGCAGTATCATTCTAATTGGACAGCAGAGAAGCTAATTCATTTATGTGAAATTTATCTGATTCCCAGCTTATAGGGTTGTTTGTTATATAAGTTGAAATTCGGTTGTATTCTTCTTGATCTCGGATAATATGGTCATGAAAACGTTCCTGCCATCCAAATTCAATCTTGTTTAAATGGGCCTGTTTTGTTATCGCCGACTTCAAACCACCCATTGCCACGGAAACTAATCCTTTGTGTTGAGAAATTGATTGCATCTTTACATTTATTGTTTCGACTGACTGTTTCTGTACTTGTAGCGAAACACGTGGATCCTTCTGATTTTCATCAATAAACACAATTAAATGTATATGATTGGGCATCACCTGATGTTGTTCAATTTTAGCATAGGGATAATGATCTTGTAAATTTAGAATATTGTCCTCCACAAAGGTTCCTAGTGCATTCAACTTCATGGTAGCATTTTCTATTCTGCCAAAATATGGTTCATGAACAGCCGTTCAGATGGTAATGAAATAGATACCGCCATTATAATCATGCCATTCTGCACGGGTCGACGGAATACGGTATTTATTTTGAAATTTTAGTGTATCCATATCATTTCTATTAATTCTGTTTGGACTGTCCGTAGAGACGGGGCGTGCCCCGTCTCTATTGCGTATATAGAAAATCCCAAATTTAAGAAGCGATCCCTAGTTTATATTCCAATCATAACCCAATCATAACCCAATCATAACCTAATCATAGCCCAAACATTTCCATACCGTTTTTAATGAATAATTCACTAAATGATGATTAGACAGATCCATATTATCAAAAACGATGATGGATGGGTTTTTATTGTTTGGTAGGGATATTATTTTTAGATGGATATGGGTCCATATTGTTTGAACGGCGGGTTTTTATTGTCAGATAGACGGGGCGCGCCCCGTCTCTACAAAACAGGCCATCCATATACAATCCAAAATCTGTTTTTGCCTATCAGATTCTAATTTTCTTTGGTTGTATTAGAATCCAAATTTCCTCTTCTGATGTTGGATCGTTAGAATTCAACTGTCGAATTAAAGAATCCGATACCCTAAAGAGATTGATGTTACAAATATCGCATCATTTGATCCTGTAAATTTTGAATGAAGTCCATCCAAATAATCATTGTTTGCAAACCCAATTTTAGAACTTAATCCCAATTGAATTTTTCCAAAGTCATAACTTAAAATGAGATTCGGATAAGTGATAGTACCAGTACTGAAGTTTTTATACATTCCAAAAGTGTTTTGAAAGTCCGTACGATTAAAATTGTGATTAGACTGATAAATGCTATATATCCAACCAATCGAAAATTTAAATGGATAATTCTCGATAAATAAAGGTACAAGATTGTAATTAAAGACAAGCTCTAGTTCATGTAAATTTGTCTCCACATTAGCATCCATTAGGCCGGTACTTGTATTAAAAAAAGTATTGTTAATGTGGTTAAACTCATAACCTACACCTATATTAAGTCCAAAATTAGTTTGCTTAATAATTTGTACTCCCATGTTTAGCCCTTTATCTTGGCCCAAGGAAGTAGATCTTCCAAAATCACCAGCAATTTCACTAAGACCTACATTTCCATTGATCCATATATTCTTATAAAGTTGAGAATACATAAGATTAAAACTTGAAATACTCATTGAAAATAGAATACATAATACTATCCTTTTTGTCATCATTGATAATTTTTGTAAAGTTGTTTTTTTTGATTCAGTTTTGTTGAAGTCGTCCAAGTAAATGTGTCTTCTTTGTCGTTATGCAAGGTTTTTTATTTTATCAATTTGTTTGTCATGTATTCGTGACAAAAAAATAATCATGGAAATGGCACCTATCAATGCGTACAACATGTCTGACTGAGTATCCCAGACGTATCCTTGTGTTCCTAAAAATGAATCTGCTGATTGTCCAGATGCTATTGCAACAAACCATTCTAAGAATTCATATAAAACACTTATACTTAGACATGTGCAAATTGTCAAAAATGAGGTCCAGCCTTTTTTTACAATTTCTAATCTGACATATAACTCTCTAACAATAATTGCGGGAACAAAGCCTTGTGCAAAATGACCTAATTTATCATAATTATTACGACTTTGATTAAATAAGTCTTTGATCCAATCAAAAAGAGGAACCTCAGCATAAGTATAGTGTCCACCGACAAAAAGAATATAAGAATGTAATAGTATTAGCACATAAACCAAATAAGAAAAACTAAATTTCTTAAAGGTTATAACCAATATAACTAATCCAATTATTGAAGGAAATACTTCAAGCATCCATGTGAAATAATCATGTGGATGGATCCCTGAAATTGTCAATCCAATTAAAAATAATAATACTAAAATCCAATACTTTTTCATTCTGTTTTTCTAAATATTAGTAGAGCTTTGACTGCTAATGTTCTGATTGCAAAAGTCTGTCATTTTTTTATTTTTTTGCAGCCTAACGACTGGGCCAATGAACCTATTTGTTTACTAGCAGCTTTCACTTTTTTGTCCAATTGATAACTCAGTTCAATTCAAAAGCATCAAAATTATTTTTTCACAGCAATAATGATTCCTGTTGCCCAAATCTGTTTGGTTAAAGACAAGTCATTTCTGCTTTCTAAGGATTTTACGAAATTAATGGCTTTTTCTTGATGTCCTTCAGGCCAGTTTGGTTGTGGAAGCATATCATCTACAATGTAAAGTCCACCCTTGTTTAACATCGCTAATACTTCGTCCAAAAGAAGATATTTTCCGTGCCATGTGTCTGCAAATATGTAATCAAATTTCTGCCCCTCGTTAGCTTTGACCCATTCTTCGCCATCTGTGAGCACTAAACTTAGTCTTTTGTCGTGTCCCAGAAATGTTTGAGCAATCTGTAATAGCGTTTCATCATTATCAATAGAAACGATAGTGGAACTGTCGTCCATTCCGTCAAGAATCCAAGATGTTGAAAGTCCGGTGCCTGTACCAAGTTCAAGAAACTTACTTGCCGGTTTTGATACTGCAAGCGTTCGAAGCAATGAACAAGTCAGAATGTCCGAAGGCATTGTGAATCCCTTTATTTTTGTTGCTTTGTCTATGTCAAAGTAACTTACTGGTATTGCTTGATTTATTTCTTCAGTCATATTTTTTTGTTTTTTATTTTTTTTCGATTCTGACAAACTTTTCTCTAAAATGCAATTCATAATTGCTGATGCTATAAAGCTGCACAATATTTCTGACAATTTTTATTCCGAATAGGATAGTATTCCGATCAAAATGCACTTAAATTAGACACAAATGGCCTCCTTCATCTTTCGTGTGTAAAGTTAAAACTATAAATTCATTACCACAATTTAACAATGTTGCCAAATTGTGACAATGCTTAGTGAAAAGAGACAAAAAGGTGGATTTTAAGTTAATTAAAACAAATGAGGCTGGGTTGAGGAAGATTGGATGGGAATTCAGAAGCATATAGAGCTTTTTTTTAACTCTTCTGTTAGAGTTTGTTTTTGGAATTTAGCTTGATCTAGTGGATAAGTTGATTAATAATAGGTTACTTTACTTTGTCTAATACGAATGGATGAGATATTAAATTTTTCTATAAATTTGTAGCATGATAAAAAGTATTCAAAACGCGATGATAATCAATTACATACTTAAAATAAACTCAAAGTCATGAATAATTTTTCTTGGAGACAAAGTAGAACCGTATTGATGGTGTTGATGTGTACTGCCTATTTGTTTGATTATGCCGATAGAATGGTAGTGTCTTCATTGCTACCGATGATTAAAGCAGAATGGCACTGCACCGATGCACAGCTGGGGATGCTGACGAGCATTGTATCCCTTTTTATCGCCATTTTTGTATTACCCCTTTCACTTTTGGTGGATCGATGGAGTAGAACGAAGATGATCGCCATCATGGTATTTCTTTGGAGTTTGGCTACTTTGATGAGTGCTGTTGCAAAGAATTATGATCAACTCTTGCTCACCCGCGCGTTTACTGGTATTGGGGAAGCTGCCTACACGCCTGCCACCATTGCATTGATAGCCATGTTGTACCCGCTGGCAAATAGGGCAAAGTTTACGGGGATCTGGAATGCTTTTGCACCTTTGGGTGCGGCGGTGGGATTTGTAGTCGGTGGATTCGTGGGAAATTATTATGGTTGGCGTCATGCGATGGGATTATTGGCCTTACCAGGATTTGTAATTGCCATTATTTTTTGGTTTGCCCACGACTATAAAACGCAAGCTATGGCGCATGATGAAAATGGGTCGCCTGTTCAATTTAGCTGGAAGGGTATTTGGAAGTTGACATCTGAATTGTTCAAGATCAAAACACTTTGGTTTGTTTTTGGAGCATTTGCAATGAATATGGCCATCAATAGCTCTATGCTGACTTGGATTCCTAGTTATTTAATCCGCAGTTTTGGGATGAATGATAAGTTGGCCGGTACAATGGCTGGACTATTTGCTTTAATGGCATTGGTGGGTGCGCCCCTTGGAGGTTGGTGGGCCGATCGGTGGATGAAAAGTCAGACCAAAGCAAGGATGTATCTACCAGCTATTTTCTCATTGATTTCTGCACTCTTATTAATGGCTGCATTGCTCGTTTCCAACGTTCAAATTACCCTCTTTCTTATTTTGATTTTTGGTTTGTCTACAGCGGTCTTTCTTGCACCTGCCACCGCTGCTATTCAAGATGTTGTGAAACCTGGGGTTCGGGCTTTGTCTATTGGTTTCAATGTCGTCATTATGAACATTGGTGGCTCCTTTTGGGCTCCTGTTTTTGTAGGTTCTTTGTCGGATCAAATTGGGCTTGATAAAGCACTACTTGTTTTGCCGCTCATGGGAGTGCTTGCAGCCGTCTTATTCTATTTAGGAGCAAGGCATTACGCTAAAGATATTGCAAGAAAATGAACGCAACTATTATTGAACGCAAATTCCGCACATTAACGCAAATAAGAATTAGATTTGCGATAATTTACAGAATTTGTGTTCTAATAGAGTTAATCAATTGGTCTCAATACCTTGATGAATAGAAAAGTACTAACAAGGCCAAAGCAAAGAAATAGACTTCCAGAAAGTATCAAGGCATACGAAAGTCCAATGTGATCGGTCATGTATCCCAATACCGGCCCTACAATGGCAAACACCAATCGAATCATAAAATTACGAATGCTGAGCACAGTGGCACGGACATGACTTTCAGTGCCGCGGTTGATATAGTCTTTTAACACAGGCGTTGCCAGTCCTCTTGTCATGTAAAAAAGGAATAGAAACAAGAGTCCCCAGTAGGTTGGAAAGAGTCCAGTGAGTATGGTGCACCCAGCAATCAAAAGGGAAATGATGAGTAATGTGTTTTTTTGCTTGAGTTTGAATTCAATATGATGTGCATACCATGAAACCACCCCAACGGTGAGGTTCAATGCGGTCCACATGATACCATAAGTGGCCAATGGTAAATTGATTTGCTTAAAAAAGGGTTGCGCAAACCATGCCATCGTCAAGGTGGCAGCCCCTGTTACGGAGGAAAAGATAATATTAAACCGCAACACTTTGTTCACGACAAGCGAATCGATAAGAATTGCCTTGATCTGTTGCCAGCCAGGCTTCACAACACTGCCTGTACTGGGCGGGTCTATTAAAGAAAATGCCGCTGGAATCGAAAAGAACATAATGGCAGTTTGAAAATAGTAAGGGTAGCGCAAAGAATAAACCGCTAACAATCCTCCCAAAACACCCGCTCCCGCTTCTGCAAAATTCCCTAAAGAAGAAATCTTCCCTTCATAGCGTAGATACTCACCTTTCCTGTTTTCGTAGGCCAAAGTATCATACAAGATGGCAGAGTCTGCTCCGCTAATCATGCTTTGCCCAATGCCAAGAATAATTTCCGCCAACATGAAACCATAAAATCCAAAGGAAAAACTATAGGTGAGAAAACCCATAAATCCCATGATAGATCCTATGATAATGGTCTTTCGTCTGCCCAATACATCGGCGAAATATCCCGATGGAATCTCTAGAACAACAATTGAAACTGAATAAATGGCTTGCAGTACAAAGACCTGAAATTGATTGAGTCCATTTTCATTGTAGAAGAGTACCACGATGGGCATGATCAGCATAAACCATTTGCTGGCCTTGATGATGTATAGGTTGAAGATATTTCTATGCATAGGGGTAATTCTTTGTTAATACAAAGGTATAATAATTGAGCGAGAGGAAGTATAGAATTCAATTTCTAATTTATAATGCAGCAAAAGAAAAGGGTAGAGCTTGGCTGTTTGGCCAATATCTACCCTTTAGTTGCTGCTAATCCAGATGTCAGATTCAGATTAGTATTGTGAAAATTCTATACCTTTGTATTTATTCCTGTCGTATGGAACAAGTACAGAATATTTTCCTATTCGTTTGATGAGCATTTATGTTCATCTATTTGTACTTTAGTATATTAAAGCTAAATTAGTAGAATTCAAAATGAAACTTTGAGTTGTCGTATTTCCTGAATATAATGATATTGAAGATGATACGAATTTGTTCGTTTTACTTGCATCATAGGTTACTATTTGGTAGTAAGTACTATTATAGGATGAAGCTGCAGGGACCGTAAATAAGATTTTACCAGAAGCATCAGTTGTGGTGGAACAGATTGCAGTTGAGATTAAATTGTCAATAGACAAACTAGAATTTCCAGAAACATAAGGAATTAATGCCACATTTAAATTTGCAAATCCAGACAAGTCAGTTAGAGAATAACTGTATGAGGTGGCGGCAGTTTTTGAAATGCTAACACTAATTTTACCATAGGTTACAGGAGCCAATGTAGTTGAATTTAAAACATAACTAGCCTGTTTAGTTTCATTTTCATAAACATAAAACGAGCTGTATGATGAAGCTGAAAGTATGCTATAAACCGATTTGCTATCATTATATACTATGAATTGGTAATTTTTACCAGTGCTCAAAGAAAAAGAGATCTTTCCAGCAAGGTCAGTCTTTCCTGAGTATTCTGTTGAATCCAACAACATTGAAAGTGGAAGGCTTGAATCGTAAGCAGAACTTGGAATTGCTGCTACATTTAATCCGCTCAAAGCAGTAGAAGTTGGCACTGTGCTTAATGGTGCGTATACCGGCTGTTTAAATGTTAGATTGTAAGTACCGTAGGTAGTGCTGGCCATTGTCTTTGCATCTAATGAATAATTAGCAGTAAGATTTTGACCTTTATCACCAGAGAATGACGAAGAGTAATAATAAGAGGAGGAAGAGGAGTTAGATCTTAAGCTAGAAAAAATTGTTTTTGCATCATTATATACAATAGCTGTGAATGATTTGTAAGCTGGTAATTTAATGGCCAATACACCATTATCATTCGTTTTGCCACTGGCCTCTGATAGTGAAATTAATTTATCTAAGCTGTAATTTGACGAATAGGTATAGCTGGGTACAAAAATCACATTAACGCCACCAAATGCACTGTAAGTTATTAAGTTACTTGTTTTTGAAGACTCTGATTTTTGAAGATTAAGATTAATTGTCATGATAAATTCTTCAGGATTAATGGTTATCTGCTTGTCTACAGAACTGTTGATTTGAAACTGAAGAATTGGATTATACTTTACTCCATTGATACGAACAGAATCGATGACGAGATAATATGTCCCTGAAGCTACTTCACCAAAATCTATCACTCCACTTGCATCAGATGATTGTGAAAACAAGTAGCCAAAAGAAGACGAGCTGGAGCTTGAAGACGAGCTTGAAGAGGAAGTTGAAGAGGAAAGGTAAGCTCTATCATAAATTTTAATATTGCTATTGGCAATAGCTGCCCCTTTGCTGTCAACAAGTTTAACAGTAAGTTTTGAACTCGAATCAAGTTTTATTGTCAGATCTTTTAATTGATCATTTTGACAAGAAATAATTGCAAACACAAGAATGACAAGGGATAAAAATTTTGTTTTCATACTGATTTTGAAATGTTTTGTTTTTATTTATTTTGTTTTATAGCCTATAGTCTAGTCTTTGATCAAATTTGTGGTGCACAAAGTGTCAATTTGATTGAAATTCTTTAATGCTTTTGTGAGCATAATGTGAAATTGCTTTAATAAAAGTGATTCTGAGTGCAAAGTTACAATTAACTTTTATTAATTAAGTGTTTTATATTTGTAAATATTTACAGTTGGTTGGATCATTAAAATAGTAATTGATAGAATGTATTTCATTTTTTAGCCCACTAAACAGACATAGACTTTGAAATTAAAATAGGATTTATTCAGATCCTAAGTCCTGGGAACATCATTTGATGGATCAATGAATTGAAATGCACTTCCTCGAACAGGTTTTCAATAATGATGCAAATGAAGAAGAGCTTGAAAAACAGACTAATAATATTATTGAACAAGAAAATGAGATCCAAAAACGTGCAAGAGATATTGAGGAGGCTATAAACAAAGAGGAAAAAGGTAAGCAGCTCATAAAAGAAGCTGAAAAACTCAGAAGACCAAAGTAATCCTTTGCCAAATTAGAGCCAAAAATCAGTTCAATAATCCCGCCTTTGCTGACATAAAGCAAGGGCGGTTTTTATTTTCCGATAATCACAAGGAAGTGTTAAATAGAATTTGTATTTTTGTAGAATAAACTACAAATAATCATGAACATAGCCCAAATAGCCGACAATCTCGAAAAACTTATTGAGGAGTTCAACAAAGAGCGTTTTATTTTTGATTTACTATTGGCTTATGGAACTCCAAAGGCTACCATCAGCCGTTTGCAGCAAGGCGATAAAAGTCAGTTTTTGGATGATACGGTTGCCATCAAGAAAAAGCTATATTTCAAAAGTGTTTCCAAAGACGATTTGTCGGTGGTGTTTAACGAACTAAAAAACAATGATAAAATCTCCAAACTTGCTCCCCGTTTTATTATAGCCACCGATTTTGAAACCTTATTGGCCTACGATACAAAAACCGATGAATCCCTGGATATTCGGTTATTGGATATTACCCAACATTATGACTTTTTCCTCCCGTGGGCGGGCATGGAAAAGGCACAGCATGCCACCGAGAATCCAGCCGATGTAAAGGCTGCCGAAAGGATGGCAAAGCTCTACGATGAAATCCGCAAGGAAAATCCAACGGACAGCCCCGAAGCCGTTCACAACCTCAATGTTTTTTTATCCCGACTGTTGTTTTGTTTTTTCGCCGAAGACACCGGAATTTTTGACAAAAGTATCTTTACGCTTTCCATTGGTTCACATACCCAAAATGATGGTAGCGATTTGAATGTCTACTTGGATAGGCTGTTCAATATCATGAATACCCCAATATCCGAACGTGGAGACGCGATGCATCGCGTCTCTGCAACTTCAATACCCGCCTACCTAAACGCCTTTCCGTATGTAAATGGCGGTTTATTTCGTAATCCGCACACAGCACCCATTTTCACCCGTCGTAGCCGACAAATGTTGATTGACAGTGGCAATCTCCAATGGCAGGACATCAATCCCGATATTTTCGGTTCGATGATTCAGGCGGTAATCACCCCCGAACACCGTGGTGGATTGGGAATGCACTACACTTCCGTGCCCAATATCATGAAGGTGATTGAGCCACTGTTTCTTACCGAATTGTACGAAGAGTTTGATGCTTCCAAGGGAAATCAAAAAAAACTAAATCAATTACAACAACGTATTGCCAAAATAAAAATCTTCGACCCTGCCTGCGGTAGTGGTAACTTCCTCATCATCTCCTACAAAGAACTCCGAAAACTCGAAATGCTCATTTTCAAAGAGTTGGGCACCTTTGCTTTTTCCGAAATCAACCTAGGCAATTTCTACGGCATAGAGCTGGACGACTTTGCACACGAAGTAGCCACACTTTCCCTTTGGTTAGCCGAGCACCAAATGAACCAAGCCTTTATGCGGGAATTTGGACGTGCCAAGCCGGCACTCCCTCTTCAAGAAACGGGAAATATCGTGCAAGGAAACGCCTGTCGCATCGACTGGGAATCGGTATGCCCGAAAAATGAAGGGGATGAAATATATATTTTGGGGAATCCCCCGTATTTGGGTGCTAGATTACAAAGCGAAGAGCAAAAAGCAGATATGGAATTTGTTTTTCGTGGGCAATCTGGCTACAATAACTTGGATTATATTGCTTGTTGGTTTTTTAAGGGAAGCTGTTTTATTAGTAAGTCAAATTCCAAACTTGCTCTTGTAAGTACAAATTCAATTTGCCAAGGAGAACAAGTTAGTTTGATTTGGCCCATAATCTTCCCTATGGGTCTGGAAATTGGTTTTGCATATAAATCCTTTAAATGGACTAACAATGCAAAAAATCAAGCTGCTGTTATTTGTTCAATAATTTCATTACAAAACGAATTAAATAAACCAAAATACTTATTTGCAGATGGAGTAAAAAAAGAAGTTCATAGAATAAATGCTTATTTAATTGGAAATAGTCAAAATCTTTTTATTTATAAAAGAAGTAATCCTATTTCTAGTTTGCCATCTGTAGTTTTTGGAAGTATGCCGAATGACGGCGGAAATCTTATTTTAGATGATAATGAGAAACTTAATCTTGTTTCAGAATACCCAAATGCACAAAAGTTCCTAAGAAAACTAATTGGCGCTGAGGAGTTTACGAACTCGACAAATAGATGGTGCTTATGGATTGATAATTCTGAACTCCATGAAGCTGAAGCAATTAAACCGATTAAAGATCGAATTGCCAAAGTATATGCCAGTCGAAACAATAGCAATAGACCTGCTACAAGAAAGTTAGCAGAACGACCTTATGCTTTTGGTGAAATTAGACATCAAAACTTGGATTCAATTATAATTCCTTCAACAACGTCTTCTAGAAGAGACTATGTTCCAATTGGCTTTCTTACCAATGAATCAATAATTACAAATAGAGCACATGCAATTTATGGTGCAGAGTCTTTTATGTTTAGTGTGTTAACATCAAAAATGCACATGGTATGGTTAAGCTCAGTGGCTGGAAGACTTAAAAACGACTATTTGTATTCTGCCCTAATTTGCTACAATAATTTCCCCTTCCCTCCAATTTCCGACAAGCAGAAAAAAGAACTCGAGCAGCATGTTTACAATATCCTTGGTGCGCGTGAATATCACAGCGAAAAGACCTTGGCACAACTCTACGATCCCGATAAAATGCCGGATAATCTTCGTGAAGCCCACCGTCAGAATGACTTAGCGGTAGAGCGTTGTTACCGCAGTAAGCCTTTTGAAAGTGACGAGGAACGGTTGGAGTATCTGTTTAAATTGTATGAGGAGATGACAAAAAAGTCTTGAACCTTGATTAAGCTGATTAAATGATTTTCTATGATTAAAAAATGTCTTGACCACTGATTCAGCTGATTATATGATTTTCTATGATTAAAAAGCAATAACCTGATGTATAATCAGTTTAATCATATAATCAATTTAATCAACGGTACTTAATCAACGGTCCAGATATGATAACAAATGAAAAATATAAATACTCTGATTTAACAGGTAAAATCATTGGCAGCACCATGGAGGTGCATAAAATTTTAGGAAATGGTTTTCAGGAAGTGATTTACCAAAGAGCATTGGCCAAAGAGCTGGCATTACAGGGGCTAAACTTCAGCAGAGAACATGTGATGCCTATTTTCTACAAAAATGAGCGAATCGGTACACGGAGAGTCGACTTTCTAATTGAAGCTGTTATTTCATTGGAAATCAAAGCGGTCATAAAGTTGGAAGACGTGCATTTGGCACAGGCCATCAACTATCTGGAGGCTTATAATTTGGAAATAGGATTGTTGATAAACTTCGGTTCTAAAAGCTTAGAATTCAAACGATTGATAAATTCCAAGTATAAAATGTCTTAGCCGCTGATTAAACTGATGATATGATTTTCTATGATTAAAAAATGTCAAAGCTCATTATCAGTTTAATCATATAATCAGCTTAATCATGGTTCAGACAATGGGCAGGTGACGAATATTTAAAGGGAAAACACTTATTTAACAATAAAAAATGAAAACAGTCAACAAGATAGACCAAGAGTATAAAGATTGGCTCAAAGATTTAAAAGCAAAGGTGCGTTCAGTGCAGTTGAAAGCAGCAACTACTGTTAACTCTGTCCTTATTGGGTTTTATTGGGATTTAGGCAAAATGATTGTAGAAAAACAAACACAATATGGCTCAAAATTTTTGGAAAAGCTATCTGGTGACCTGCAATCTGAATTTCCAGGTATGTCGGGTTTTTCCTATCGTAATTTGGCTTTGTGTCGTCAATTTTATCAATTCTACGCCCCCTCAATTCTGCAACAGCCTGTTGCAGAATTGAAACAAGCTAAAGATATTCAGGAAGATACAGCACATTCAACTGTAATTGGGCAACAGTCTGTTGCCCAATTAGGCAACGGAATAAAAGCAATTGGTCAACAGGCTGTTGACCAAATACCGTGGGGTCACAATATTCATATTTTCACCAAAGCAAAGTCACTAGATGAAGCCCATTTCTATAACCAACAAACCATTGAAAACGGTTGGAGTCGTGAAGTTTTGGCATTGCAGATAAAATCAAAATTGTATGAGCGTCAAGGAAAAGCCATTACAAATTTCCAGCATACACTGCCTGAGCCACAGTCTGATTTGGCCACTCAAACGCTGAAAGATCCTTATGTCTTTGACTTTATGACCATGACAAAGCCTTTTCATGAAAAGGACATTGAACTGCAATTAACAAGTCACATCACAAAATTTCTCCTCGAACTGGGCAAAGGTTTTGCTTTTATTGGCAGACAATATCACCTATTGGTCGGCGAAACGGATTATTATATCGACCTGCTTTTTTATCATGTCAAATTGCGTTGCTATGTGGTGATAGAACTTAAAAATACAAAGTTTGTTCCCGAATATGCGGGCAAACTCAATTTTTATTTGTCGGCAGTAGACAGCCTCGTGAAATCAGATGAAGATAATCCAACCATAGGCATTATCATGTGTCGTGATAAAAACAATTTCGAAACGGAATTTGCTTTGCGAGACATCAATAAACCAATGGGAATAAGTGAATTTCAATTGACAGAAATACTTCCTGATGAATTGAAAACTAGTTTGCCAACCATTGAAGAGATTGAGCAGGATTTAAATACTTTAGACGAATAATTTTTCAGTTCACTATTATTCTGTCCTCATTAACAGAAGCTATTTCTATTTAATTACAAAGCGAAAAATAGTTTTATGTGCTTGATTGTCAGATATATTTTATTTAATTTGAATTCGGAAAAGTCTGATACGGTGAATGTCTAAACTCAAAATTTAGACATTGTTTAGACGAACTTTTAGACATTACTTAGACGAAAACAAATATAAAATAGACCTGCAATCTGCAATTGGGCAACAGGCTGTTGCCCAATTACAAAAAAAGAGTTGCCGAAGCAACCCTTATCCAATCGGGGACACCCCAATCCTAATTTTCTAAAGCACAAAGATATAAAAATTAAAAAAACAACTCAATATCTTTATTGAATACTTTCTAGTTAAAAAAAAGCAAATGAAAAGCAAATACGAAAGCAATTTTCATAAATACTTTACTGCCATATATATAGCTTTGTTTTTCCGAAAGCAAATGAAAAGCAAATGAAAAGCAAATCGCTATTTATCATTAACCGTCCATCACTAATCACTACAATATTATGCCCGATTTAGTCCATGTTACCTACGCCCAAACAGGGCAAAGCTCCCAAACCAACGCTATGGGAATGCGCGATATGCAGGAAAAAGCCTATCAGGCCCGTGATGCACAATACCTGTTGTTGAAAGCACCACCCGCTTCTGGAAAATCACGTGCGTTGATGTTCGTGGCATTGGACAAGTTGGTACACCAAGGCTTGAAAAAAGTGATTGTTGCCGTACCCGAAAAATCCATTGGCGGTTCGTTCAGGGCTACAGACCTCAAGCAGCATGGCTTTCATACCAATTGGGAACTCAACGACAATTATAACCTCTGTACGCCTGGCAATGACGGCAGCAAAGGTAAAGTCGAAGCTTTTCGCAATTTTATGGTCAGTGATGAGAAGATTTTGATTTGCACCCATGCCACCCTCCGTTTTGCTTTTGAAGAATTGGACGAAGCGGCATTCAACTCCACGCTTTTGGCCATTGACGAGTTTCACCATGTTTCGGCAGCTGGTGACAGCAAATTAGGAGAATTGCTCCGTTTACTGATGGAAAAATCAACCGCCCACATTGTTGCCATGACCGGATCCTATTTTCGTGGTGACAGCGTTCCGGTACTTTTGCCCAAAGACGAAGAGAAATTCACCAATGTGACCTATACCTACTATGAGCAGTTGAATGGCTATTCCTATCTCAAATCCTTGGGAATTGGCTATAATTTCTATCAAGGAAGATATACCGAAGCCATATTAGAGGTGTTGGATACGGACAAAAAGACGATTTTGCACATCCCGAATGTCAATTCGGGAGAGTCTTTGAAAAACAAATACGATGAAGTCAATTTTATTTTAGACTCCATTGGTGATGTGATAAAAGTGGATTCCGAAACGAAGGTGATTTACCTAAAAAGACATACCGACGGCAAAACAATCAAGGTGGCAGATTTGGTCAACGACAATCCCAATGACAGGGAGATGATAGCGACCTATTTACGGGACATGAAATCGGCCGATGACATGGATTTGATCATTGCCTTGGGGATGGCAAAAGAGGGTTTTGACTGGCCTTGGTGCGAATATGCCCTCACGGTAGGTTATCGTGGCTCTCTGACCGAAATTGTGCAGATTATTGGCCGTTGTACCCGTGATAGCAACAACAAAACCCACGCACAATTCACCAACCTGATTGCACAACCCGATGCCACCAATGACGATGTGAAGTTTGCGGTGAACAATATGCTCAAAGCCATTACCGCATCGCTTTTGATGGAACAGGTATTGGCACCCAATTTCAAGTTCAAAGTCCGACTTTCAGACGATGAGCAACCAACAGCGGGCGAGATATTGGTACGGGGATATAAAAAACCGAGTTCAAAACGGGTAAAGGACATCATAGAATCGGATATTAACGATTTGAAAGCAACCATTTTGAAAGATGATAGTATCCTCAAAGCAATTCCCGGAAACATAGATCCAGAGGTCATCAACAAAGTCCTGATACCACAAATCATCCAAAAGAAATACCCCAACCTGACCGAAGAAGAAACCGAAGAGGTTAGGCAATATGTGGTGTTGGATTCGGTAATGAAAAATTCGACCTATATCAATATCAAGGATTTGAAAAAGGCCATTGAAAACGATGAAAGCATCAAAAAAGCAATAGCTGAAAACATGTCCAAGGAGGATATCAATAATCTATTAGTACCCAAAGTGGTAAAAACCATCTATCCAGACCTAACCGATAGTGAAGCCGATTCATTCAGTAAAATGACCATCTCCACCCAGAACAAAGAATCGGGAGGTGATGAACCACAAGCTGACCAACGCTTTATACGAATGGCTGGGCAATTTGTAAATATTGATGAATTGCACATTGATCTGATTGACCAAGTGAACCCTTTCCAACGGGCTTATGAGATTCTTTCCAAGTCAGTGACCACTCAAGTATTGAAAGTCATACAAGATGTAATTGAAGCCACCCGCATTCAGGTGAGCGAAGAAGAAGCCATCCTAATGTGGCCAAAAATTAAGAATTTCTACGCCACTTTCAACCGTGAACCGAATATCAGTGCACCCGACTCATTGGAAAGACGGATGGCGGAAGTACTCATTTATATCAAGGACAAAAAACGCAAGCAACAATATGGCAGCTAAAATGACCTTACAGGATATTTTTAATGACGATGCCTTTGGTTTATTGGAGGTAAAAGCCCCCATTGCCACTGCCCGTAATGCAGATGAAAGGCTACTTACCTCCTTTGCCGAAATAAATGCTTTTTACAAAGTAAACCAACGGGAACCACAATTGGGCGGTGGCATACAGGAACACGGCTTGGCATCCCGATTGGTTGGGATACGAAGTGATGTTTCAAAAATGGAGATGCTGAAGCAGTTGGATCAATTTGGATTGTTGAATACAACTACCAAGGAGATCAACTCATTGGACGACATTTGGGAGGATGATTTATTGGGACTTTTATCTGATGATGACATGGGCTTGTTCGACTTCAACCACGTGCAACGTCCCGATGAAAGGGCAAGTTCCGACTTTGTAGCCCGCAGAAAGCCTTGTGTCGACTTTAATAATTACGAATCCCATTTTAAGGCGGTACACAAAGACTTAAAGGAGGGGAGTCGAAGCTTCGTAGAGTTCAAGCAAGGCAACCTAAAGGAAGGTGCCTATTATCTACACAATGGTGTGCTGTTCTACCTCGAAAAAATCAACATCAGTCAAAACGAACATTACAAATCCGACGGAACAAGGGTGCGGGAAGATGGGCGGACCAGGTGTATTTTCGAAAATGGAACAGAATCGAACATGCTAAAGCGTTCAGTAGAGAAAATTCTATATGCCAACGGAAAAGCAATAACAGAAAGGAATGACACGTCAAATGACCAATTCCATCAGCACTTTTCGGGCATCACTGACCAAGATCAACAAGCGGGCTATATTTACATCCTGAAATCGAAAAGCGACAAACCCGAAATAAGGGACATCAAGCACCTCTACAAAATCGGCTTTTCGACAACTACAGTTGAAGAGCGTATCAAAAACGCAGCACAGGAGCCCACCTATCTGATGGCGGATGTCCGCATTGTGATGACTTTCAATTGCTTCAACATGAATACGCACAAACTGGAATTGCTGCTGCATAATTTTTTCGGCAGCTCTTGCCTAAATGTCGATGTATTCGACTCTTTTGGCAATCGCCACACCCCACGGGAATGGTTCATCGCTCCGCTGGATATTATTGAACAAGCGGTGCAGTTGATTCTATCGGGGGAGATTGTGGGGTGTCGGTATGATGGGGAGAGGGAGGAGATTGTTTAGCGTCATAAAATTGCAAAAGGCCTGGTACTTTTTCATTCAATAATACTGCTATTTTTTCACCAATCAATCGATATGACCTTTACGATAGCTGATTAAGAAATACTACCTTTGCGCAGCATTGACAGCAGCATAAATCACGTTTTCAAAAAAGACAAAAATATGATAACCTACATCAAAATCAACGGTTTTAAATCATTTCATAATTTCGAAATGGAATTTACCCCATTTACTGTTATTGCCGGGACGAATGCATCGGGTAAAAGTAATCTTTTTGATGCTTTTAAACTAATTGCAGATTTGGCTGAAACTGACAATCTTAAAAAAGCTTTTAAAGTACAAAGGGGTGAATCGATAGAACAATTCACTCAGTATGCTGAGAACCAGAATGCTTCGAAAATTGAGTTTTGTGTTGAAATGCTTGTGGAGAGAACAGTCACTGATGGTTGGGGAAATAAAGCGGATCTAAAATACA
This sequence comes from Paludibacteraceae bacterium, assembly GCA_947445425.1. Taxonomy (GTDB): domain Bacteria; phylum Bacteroidota; class Bacteroidia; order Bacteroidales; family Paludibacteraceae; genus Paludibacter. The sequence goes on along the minus strand of CANFFA010000006.1, from coordinate 32 downwards.
CAAGGTTAAGGTATGAGCTTAATATCGAGAGA
>CANFFA010000005.1 GCA_947445425.1 Paludibacteraceae bacterium | reverse complement strand
TCTTTACTGCGTTTTATGAAATCCACGACCTAAATAATTAACAATGAATACTTAACAAATAATGGCTGACTCCCCTCCTTTTCAAATCTTCAAATCTCGAATAATCTTCTCGACAAATTCCCTTACACAACCTTCACCTCCCTTTTTAGAGAGTTGTATAATATTGGGGATATTTTTCACTGCATCCAAAGCATTGGCAGGACAAGCAGCTAATCCAACAGCAGAAAGCAAATCAAAACAATTAATATCATCACCGATATACGCCACTTCTTTTATTGAAATACCTTCTTTCTCACAAATTTCCAATGCAGAAGATAATTTACCACCTTCCCGTTTACCTTGGAATAAATAGTCCAGTTTCAACTTCTGAAAACGACGTTCTACCATCATTGTATTCTCAGAGGTGATGATACCTGTTTTAATGCCTTTTGAACGAATTAACTGTAATCCCATGCCATCATGGGTATTAAATTTCTTCATTTCATCGCCACTTTCGGTGTAATACATACCGGCATCGGTTAGTACACCATCTACATCGGTTAGAAATAATTTGATTTGTGCGATCTGATTTGTAGAGACGCTGCATGCAGCGTCTTTAACAGTATGTGTTGGTTTAGCGTTTGAGACGAGGCACGCCTCGTCTCTACTAGAGCAATCTGATGAAATATTTTTTATCACATTATCAATCGCAATGGCTTGTATTAAAATCTCACGAATATTGGATAAATGGATTTGGTTCGGGCCATCAGAAAATGCATGTTCAGGATCTGGATGTACCTCAGCAAAAATTGCATCAACTCCGACAGCCAATGCAGCACGCATCAAATAAGGAACCATTTCACGATTACCACCCGTTGTTGTACCTTGACCTCCGGGCTTTTGCACTGCATGAGTGGCATCGAACACAACAGGGTAGCCATAAGATCGCATTTCTACCAAACCAGTCATGTCTACAATTAAATTATTGTAGCCAAAACTAGTTCCGCGTTCACACAAACAGATATTCTCATTACCGGAGTCACGAAGTTTATCTACAACATTTTTCATGTCCCATGGTGCCATAAATTGCCCTTTTTTTACATTGACAATTTTACCTGTACTGGCCGCAGCCACTAACAAATCCGTTTGACGAGAAAGGAAAGCTGGAATTTGGATCATATCGGCAACTTTTGCCACCTCTGCACATTGCCAGTTTTCGTGAACATCAGTAACGATGGGTAAATTCAGCTCAGTCTTTACCTTTTGAAGTATCTCCAATCCACGTTTAATTCCAACACCACGAGGGGATTTTACAGAAGAACGATTGGCTTTGTCAAAGGAGGATTTAAAAATGAGATGTATATTGAGTTCCTGACAGATCTCTTTTAATTTAGAGGCGACTTCTAAAGTCATCTCTTCAGACTCGATGGCACATGGACCAGCAATTAATACAAATCGACTGTTTCCACCGATATAAAATTGATCGAGAACGTTTATTTTTTTTGTTTCAAGCATTGTTAAGATAATTCATAATTTATAATTCACAATTCACATTTTGATAAAAAGCAAATTATGTTGTGTATACCCTCACCCAGTCAATCTCTAACGTACCAGGACTAGCTTTTTGTTTTTCTGAAATGAATGAGTTGAATGCTAGATACATTTCTTTTTTTGGAATATTCGTTGCTGTTCGATAAACTTCTAAATTATTAATCATCCAAATCAACTCTTTCTCTGTCCACATCAGTGAATATATATAGTATTCGGAAGGATTAATACCATTTACTTTAATACCATCTACTTTATCCTTATTAGCATTGCCCATCGTAATGGACTTTCCATCAAAATGAAAAATATTTACCATTGGCAATTTCTCATCAGAGCCCAACCAAAAAGCATGATGGATAGGGCCAACACACCTAATTTTAGCACGAAAAATCCCATATTTTTGTTGAAACTTTTCTGCAGATTGAACGATGTCCGAAGTAAAATTAAAATCCTTATTGAGAAAACCTTGTTTACTATGCCATGCCACGGCATTTAATTTTTCTTCTTTGGTCTCAATTTTTAGGTGACTTGTTGTTAAACTTGCGTTTTTACCGCCACTATTTGCTTGCTTTTCATTAGAAAAAGAGTGTTGCTTGATAAGCTTTGGATTCTTATAGTAAAAACCGAAATTCCATGACTTTTCTGAGATTGATTTGGCATCAAAATCATCAACAAAAGTCAGTTTCACATTACGGTAATTTTTAAATCTTTCTGGCTTCTCTTTCACATAAAATGCTATGTCTGGATGGTCGGCTAATTTATAAAATTGCAATTCTGTTTGATACTCAGGCGTTGTGTGCCAACGCTCCTGATTGGCCCAAAATTCGTTTGCTTTAACAAATTCAGGAGTTGAAATCTTTGCTTTAAGTTTTTCGTATTCCTGAATGATAAAGGAGTCGTGAAAGCGAACATAAGTTTTATAGGGTTTAGAATGCTTAAAGGCTTTAAACTTTCGTAAGCTCTCTGATGCAGCAACCCTTTTATCATCCCCTAGATCTTCAAAGGCAGGTGTTGCTTCAAATGCTAAGTATTGTGCCAATTCGGGCGAATTCAAAACTTCAAAATAGAGTTTGATATCACTTAAATTGTGTAATTTTTCGTATTTGTGCTTGTTTTGGTACTCCTCCGTATCTTTGTATTTCCTATTTTTCAAGGTATTTCTATTCTCCTGAAAAGCAGCAGATTTTACGATATGAAATAGCTTATTATACTCAATAAGTTGAGGTGACTTCTCAATTTTATCATAACGTTCCATGGCTTCAATCAGCTCTGCCTCATTCTTTTCGAGTTTAGCGGTTGGTGTAAGTCCACCAAATAATTTTTTCCAAAAAAGATTCATCTTCGCAAGGGATTAAATAATTGATAATTGACAGTATTGAAAAATGATAGATTTTATTTCTGTGATTCTATGGTTGACAGATTTAAAGCTTGCATACATTGCTTGACATCATCGACAATAAGAGGGATATAAACTTCCTCTAGAGGAATAAATGATTCAGCTCGCATGTGGTCTATTTGTCTGATCAGTTGATTGTAAAAACCGTCATGATTAATTAAAACGAGGGGTTTTTTATGTTCGCCGACTATGCCCGAAGAAACAATGTCAAACATTTCATCCAGTGTTCCATAACTGCCAGGTAGTACTACAAAAGCATCTGCCAGTGCTTTCATTGTAGCCTTTCTATCATTCATCGACTCTACCTCGATAACTTTAGTAGAAATAAGACTTTGTCTCTTCATTCGAATGATAGCCTGTGGTATCACTCCAATGATTTCACCGTTATGTAATTGTGCACCTTCAGCAACAGCGTCCATCAGCCCCCCAGTGGCCCCGCCAAATATCAAGGTATGTTTACTAAGAGCGATTATTTCTCCAAGCTGAAATGCAGTTTGCCTATAATGTTCAGCAATGCGATTACTTGAGGAGCAAAAAACGGCTATATTCATCGTTTTAGTATAATGTCAATGGTCAACAAACAGATGTTCGTTGACCATTGAATATGAAATTATTATGCATCAATTTTTGCATAAGTTGCATTTTGCTCAATAAATTGACGTCGAGGTGCTACATCATCCCCCATCAACATTGAAAAAACGTGATCAGCCATCGCCGCATTTTCAATTCCCACTTGTCGCAAGGTTCTATTCTCAGGATTCATGGTAGTGTCCCACAATTGAGTTTCATTCATCTCTCCCAAACCTTTATATCGTTGGGTGTGAATATTTCCTTCGGATCCACCGTGTCTTTCAATGAATGACTGACGTTGCAATTCATTCCAACAATACTCTTCATGTTTCCCCTTTTTACACAAATACAAAGGTGGAGTGGCAATATACAAATAACCTTGCTCAATTAATTCTTTCATGTGGCGGAAAAAGAAGGTCATAATCAAAGTTGCAATGTGACTACCGTCGACATCCGCATCGGTCATGATGATTATTTTGTGATAGCGTAGTTTTTTCATATTCAACGCTTTGCTATCCTCCTCTGTTCCAATGGTAACACCCAAAGCCGTGTATATATTGCGAATTTCTTCACTTTCTAATACTTTGTGTGGCATTGCCTTTTCAACATTGAGAATTTTTCCACGCAAAGGTAAAATCGCTTGAAATTGACGGCTACGACCTTGTTTGGCTGTTCCACCTGCTGAATCCCCTTCGACAAGGAAAAGCTCACATCTTTCCGGATCTTTATCTGCGCAATCGGCTAGTTTCCCTGGCAATCCACCACCAGAAAGCGGTGATTTCCGCTGCACCATTTCTCTAGCTTTACGAGCTGCATACCGAGCAGTAGCTGCAAGTATTACTTTGTCAACGATAATGCGAGCAGCTTTTGGATTTTCTTCCAAGTAGTTTCCAAGTGCCTCTCCTACAGCCATATCAACAGAACCCATCACTTCATTGTTACCCAATTTAGTTTTTGTCTGCCCTTCAAATTGTGGTTCAGCTACTTTGATTGAAATAACTGCAGTTAAGCCTTCACGGAAGTCATCACCACTAATCTCAATTTTCAATTTATCCAACATTTTACTGTCTTCCGCATACTTTTTCAAAGTTCGGGTCAAACCGCGACGGAATCCAGCCAAGTGAGTTCCCCCCTCTATCGTATTAATATTGTTAACATAAGAATGGATATTCTCATTGTATGAAGTATTATACGTCATTGCAATTTCGACAGGAATTCCATTTTTTTCTGTAGAAATATGAATTACATTGTCAATCAATGTTTCACGAGCTTCATCAATATACTCAACAAATTCTTTCAATCCCTCTTCCGAATGAAATACTTCAGACTTGAAGCTAGCATCTTCATTCACCACACGCTTATCGGTGAGTGTTAAAGTAATACCAGCATTTAGGAAAGATAATTCACGAAGACGATTGGCCAATACGTCATATTTATAAACTGACTCAATAAAAATAGAACTATCTGGCAAAAACGTAATCAGCGTTCCGTTGGTTTCAGAAGTCCCAATTTCTTTCAATGGAATTAAAGGGGCACCACAAGAGTACTCTTGCATGTACAATTTACCCTCACGAGAAACCTCAACATGTAGAAAAGTAGAAAGTGCATTTACACACGACATCCCTACCCCGTGTAATCCTCCAGAAACTTTATAACTTCCTTTATCAAATTTACCACCCGCATGTAGTACTGTTAGTACCACTTCCAAAGCAGATTTACCTTCCTTTTCGTGATAATCAACAGGGATACCACGACCATTGTCTATTACAGTTATTGAATTGTCTTCGTTTATAAATACTTGAATGTTATTACAATGACCTGCCATTGCTTCATCAATCGAATTATCCACGATTTCATAAACCAAATGGTGTAATCCCTTGATGCCTATATCGCCAATGTACATGGCAGGACGCTTGCGCACTGCTTCTAAACCTTCTAGCACTTGAATGCTGCTTGCCCCATAATTGGCACTAGCAGTGGCCCTTGCTTTTTCTTCTTCGCTCATTTTATTCTTGTATGTTATTTATTTCTTGGCATTTAACTTGTCTATTCGATATGGAATTCAAGTAGAATATTTTTGTGGAAAAACAGACAAATATACCACAAATAATTGAAACTTATGGTATTATTTATAGGAATTTTGATAGTACAATCAAGCAAAATTTCATTGAAAAATTAATTAAAATTATTTTACATTAATTTATAAATATTGATTTTTATTGGCTATATTTGTTTGCTTTTATTTACATTTAAAAACTATTTTAAATCAATAGAAATATGAAAATTTACAAAATTGGATACTTGACATTATCATTTCTATACATATCAGCGTATGGTCAAAAGATATTACCCAGATTTTGGGATGATAATAAAAATGCTGATGGCAAAAAGATTTATGCAGATAATCCAACTATTAAAGTAGATGGGATGCAGAATACAGATATTGAAATTCAATCGATAGAAATATCAACCTATTCATCCAACCCAGACATGAATCGTATTAGTCTACATTTTAAAGTGTATCCGAATCCATTTAAAGAATTTCTAATTTTAACAATAGAAGGTGAAAATCCAACCGACTATAGTGCTTCCATATATGACACAGATGGAAAAGCCTTACTAACAGAGAAAGTAGTTTCTGACGTAACTACATTCTCAACAAACAGTCTTAATCCAGCAACTTACCTTCTGAAAGTCATTCAATTACAAGCTAATTCTCCTCAGAAAATAGTCAAAATTTTTAAAGTAATTAAAAAATAGCAGATTGTTAAATGCAAAAAACAGCGCTTCCATATACTGGAGCGCTGTTTTTTATTACAATAAGAAGACTATCAATAAATAAATCAATTTACAACTGAAAATTTATAAATACACCACTCATCATATTTTCCTTCTGGTATCAAAAGTGGACTTGGAAAATGGGAAATATTCGGTGAATTCGGGAAACCTTGTGTTTCAAGACAAATCGAATGTTGTTCTTGATAGGTTTTACCGTCTTTAGCAATCTGGGATTCTACCCAATTGGCAGTATAGATTTGTAAACCAGGTTGAGTGGTAAATACTTCCATTTTACGACCACTGATTGGTTCGTAGATTGAACCCGCTAACGTACATTCTCCTAACTGAGATTTACGCAAACACCAATTATCGTCAATACCACGACCTGGAGCATAAACCGGATCATTAATTCGATCTCCAACCAAAACTGGAGTTCTAAAGTCATAAGGTGTATTTTCTACTGGTAAAATCTCACCAGTTGGCGAATCCGTTTCATCCTTAACCGTATGGTAATCTGCATTGATTTGTAAAATATGGTCATGGACAGTTCCATTACCTGCACCTTTCAGATTGAAATAGCTATGTTGTGTTAATCCAACAACAGTAGCCTTATCTGTAGTAGCTTCATAATGCAGTTTTAATTCATTGTCATCCGTTAAAATGTAGGTAGCAGTGATATCAAGATTACCAGGGTAACCTTCTTCCCCATCTGGAGATAATAAAGTCAATACAAGTTCTTGTTGATTTACCGATTTCACAGTCCAGACTTTCTCATTATATCCATGAACACCACCGTGTAGCGAATTGGGTCCGTTATTGATCGGCAAATTATATTCAACTCCATCAATTGTAAATTTTCCATTTTTGATGCGATTCGCAAAACGACCGCAAATAGCGCCAAAATAAATTTCTTTCTCAATTACTTCCTCTAAAGTATCAAAAGCGAGGACTAGATCATCAAATTTCCCGTTTTTATCAGGGCTTATCAAACGAATAATCTTACCACCATAATTGGTAATATCTACTGACATACCATTTTTATTGAAAAGTGTGTACAAAGACACTACCTTACCATTCAATTCAATTTCTAAATCTTTTACTGTTTTCATGTAAAATAATGTGCTAATAAATAATATGCCGATATGCCAATGTGTGGCCTATCATAATTATAACTGATTGATTGAAAAAAATAATGCACAAAACAGAACAGAGCCCAGAATGATCCTGTTGTGAATTGTGCATTAAGAATTACGAATTATAATTTACAAGCGCCGTCACCGATTTCAGCGATATAAAACTGAGGTTTTAAACCAGTTTTTGCTTCGTAAGCAGTACCTACTTTATCGATAAAAGTATCAATGGCTTCGTCTTTTACCAATGAAACAGTACAACCTCCAAAACCACCTCCAGTCATACGAGAACCAATCACACCATCAATTTTCCAAGCTTCTTCAGCCATAGTATCCAAGTGCAAACCAGTAACTTCGTAATCATCGCGCAATGAAACGTGAGAAGCATTCATCAACTGACCAAACTTCACCAAGTCACCAGCTTTCAGAGCTTTAACTGCATCAGAAGTACGTTGAACTTCACCTACAACGTGACGAGCACGTTTGTGAGCCGTTACATCAGTAATTGCTGATTCAACATCTTTAAATTCGGCTTCAGTCAATTCAGCCAAAAATTTAATTGGACGTACTTTATTGATTTGTTCAACAGCCAATTTACATTCAGCAACACGTTGATTATAAGCACCCGAATCTAATTTATGAGGGCTGTGCGTATTAGAAATTAAGATTTTAACACCTTCTAATTTAACAGGAACTAATTCAAAATTAAGTGTATCACAGTTCAAGTGAATGGCACTGTCTTTTGCACCATTGGCAGAAGCAAATTGATCCATGATACCACAATTTACAAAAGCAAATTCATGCTCTGCTTTTTGGCTAATTTGAGCCAAAACAGTACGATTAAATGCTGTACCCAACTGATCGTTAAGTGCATATGCAGTAACTACTTCCAAGGCAGCAGATGAAGATAAACCTGCACCATTAGGAACATTACCCCAAATTAAAATATCATAACCTTGTTTAATCTCAACACCTCTTTTAATGAATTGTGCAAATACGCCTAGTGGGTAATTTACCCATGTTTTTTCAAGCGGAGTAGTCAATTCATTTAAACCAAGTTTGATAACTTCAGGTTGATTCATAGATCGAAAATTCACAAACTTTTCATTGTTAGGACGCATCAACAAATATGCACCAAAACTTAATGCACAAGGAAAAACTGATCCACCATTATAATCGGTGTGCTCACCAATAAGATTTACACGTCCTGGTGCAAAATAGACTGCTTCAGATTCTTGGCCATAAGCCTCAACAAATGCTACTTTTAATTCTTGTAAATTCATTTCGTTTTTTTTGATTAGGTTGGTTATTGTAAGTTTAAATAATATGCTATTTGATAACTGTACGAAAATAGATAATTGCAATGAAGGATAAGGATAAAATAGTCCCAATTACTTATCAATTTGTACTATCGGATTTTATATATGACTTTTATCTTTTGCAACAAATTAACAAGTTAGATATTGTCAGTCAAATAACTCCAAAAACAAGAATTTATTGTATAGATGATTGTATTATAGCAGAAGATTAAAGTTCAAAAATACGATATATTTTTCAAAAAATAGAACAAAAAATGGTCAATAAAGGGTACTATTCAGTCATTTTTCATGATATCAATAATAATTGCATCTGAATTGCCTTTTTTGTAAATAAAAAAGTGCATTTCTCAATTTTATAAAGAAATGCACTTTTATTTAAAATAGAAATGAAATAAATCAAAACCATTTAACGTCCTTCTGTACTATGGATGAAATTAAATTATTCGCCAATCGACTTGCGCCAATTCTAAACAAACTTTTGTTCAACCAGTCTTGACCCAAAACATCTTTTACAACACTATAGTATTTTACAGCATCTTGGGCAGAAACAATACCTCCCGCAGCCTTAAAACCAACTTTCTCACCAGTAGCTTCTTGCCACTCTTTAATGGCTTCACACATCACGAATGTTGCTTCGAGCGTTGCAGCGACCGGCATTTTACCAGTGGAAGTTTTGATGAAATCTGCACCTGAAGCCATAGCTAAAATAGATGCTTTTTTTATATTGGATGAGGATAGTAAAGCACCTGTTTCCAGAATAACTTTAAGGTGCGCATGACGACAAGTGGCTTTTATTTCGGATAATTCCTCATAAATATCTTGGAATTTACCTTCCAAAAATTTACCGATTGGTAGTACGACATCAATTTCAGAGGCTCCTTCCAGAACAGCCATAGCCGTTTCTGCTACTTTTATTTCTATAAAAGTTTGTGAAGCTGGGAAACCAGCTGATACTGAAGCAATTCCAACATTCTCAGTCAATTGTTCTTTTACAATTGGAATCAATGAAGGATAGACACATATTGCTGCCACATTTGGAAGTTGAGGAAAGTTTGTTTTGAACTCATTAACCTTTTTGACCATTGCAATAATCTCAGCATCAGTATCTGTTGAGTTTAAAGAGGTCAAGTCAATAAAACTTAAGCATTGCTCGTAAACTTCTTTATTGTCGTTATTGGAAAAATTTTCCTGAATAATTTTTGCAACTTCCTCTTGAACAGTAATGTCGTTTAGATTGCAATTATATTGTTTGAAAAGATCGTCAAATTTGCTCATAATTTGGTGTTTTGTAAATGTCGTTCACTATCTCTAGCCGTCTTCTTTTGCATATTTTTTTCAAATGCATCGGTAAGATTTACACCTGTCTGATTGGCAAGACAAATTAATACCCAAAGCACATCTGCCATTTCATCAGCCAATTCAGCTTTCAGGTCGGACTTTTTGAAAGATTGATCACCATAGGTCCTTGCCATGATACGAGCCAGTTCGCCAACTTCTTCTGTAAGAATCGCTAGATTGGTAAGTTCACCGAAATAACGGACTCCGAATGTTTTAATCCATTCATCCACTTGATTTTGAGCGTTCTCTAGAGTCATGTGAGTGAATAATTAACGATTAATGATTTAAATTTGTATTAAAAATAAAACAAATAAGCAACTAAACTCCGTTCTAAATAAAATTAAACACTTATCATTAAACGTTTAACATTAAAGTCTACTCGTTTAGACGGGCGATGATGGTTTCATTACCAGTAGTTGAATCCCCAACTTGTACAAAAATCTCAGTATCCAATGGGAAGAAAAGATCTACACGAGAACCAAATTTGATAAAACCCAAGTGCTCGTTTAAAGTAGATTTTTTACCTGGGTGTGCATAGGTTACAATTCTACGGGCCAATGCACCTGCAATTTGACGAAGTAAAATTTGAGTTTTAGCTGGAGTCTCAATTACTACAGTTGAACGTTCATTTTCTGTACTTGATTTAGGCAAAAAAGCCGCCATGTGACGTCCACTGTGGTGAATTGATTTAACAACTGTACCATTCACAGGATACCAATTGGCATGAACATTAAATACATTCATAAAAATTGAAACTTGAAGACGCTTGTCACCAAAATGTTCCAATTCATCTACTGGCTCCACTACAACGATCCTTCCATCAGCAGGAGCAACAATTAAACTAGCATCTTCAATTTTCACTTTTCTTGGTGGGTTGCGGAAGAAATAAGCAAAAAAGAACAAAAGTAATGAGGAAATAACAACATTAATAACCAATGCTATCATTTGAAACTGTGTATAGATATACAAGTTTAATAATAAAAGAATTAGCGTCAGAGTTGCTAAAATTAATCGTCCTTCTTTGTGAATTCGAATGTATCTCATTTGTTTTTAAATTGGAATGTATCAATTGCTTAAACCTTTAGGTTGCAAATTGACAGGTTAGTTAATTATGAACAAAAGTAAAGAAAAAGTATGGGTGCTGCAAGTGAGCGGCTTAAACTTTTTCTAATCCGATAGAAATGATTAACTTTGCAGCCCTAAATTGCCGGCACTCTTGTTGGCTAATTGTCTGATAAAAAACGAGAAAAAAGCTTTTGTAATGGTCTAAACGGCAATAACATAACAATTCTTAATAGTTCTTTAAATATTTATTCATTCACTTATATTCCTTATGAACTTATCCCTGCTTACCGCAATTTCACCAGTAGATGGACGTTATCGTACCAAAACGGAGGCTTATGCCAATTACTTTTCCGAATATGCTTTAATACGCTATCGTGTATTGGTTGAAGTGGAGTATTTTATTGCTTTGTGTGAAATTCCATTAAAACAATTGGAACAAGTTCCTACATCCGTTTTCCCAAAATTAAGAAAGCTTTATCTTGATTTTACTGAAGTTGACGCCCACAAAGTAAAAGAAATTGAGGCAGTTACCAATCATGATGTAAAAGCCATTGAATACTTTTTGAAAGAGAAATTCGATATCCTTGGACTAGAGTCATTTAAAGAGTTCATCCATTTTGGACTAACATCTCAAGACATTAATAATACCGCTGTACCATATTCGATTAAATCTGCTCTTACAGATGTTTATTACCCGGAAATGGACAAATTATTACAAGAGTTGAATCGATTGGTGGATGAATGGCGTGATGTTTCTATGCTAGCAAAAACGCACGGTCAACCAGCTTCTCCAACCCGTTTGGGAAAAGAATTTATGGTTTTTGCCAATCGTATAGGTGAACAATTGAAAGTTTTAAAAGAGACTCCCAATTCTGCAAAATTTGGTGGAGCCACCGGTAATTTTAATGCACATGCGGTAGCTTATCCTACTATTGATTGGAAATCTTTTGGAAATCATTTTGTATTGGATAAACTAGAATTACAACGGGAACAATGGACCACCCAAATTTCAAATTACGACAATTTAGCGGCACAATTTGATGCAATGAAACGCATCAACACCATTTTAATTGATCTTTGTCGTGACATATGGACTTATGTTTCTATGGAGTACTTTAAACAAAAAATTAAGGCTGGCGAAGTTGGTTCATCTGCAATGCCACATAAAGTGAATCCGATTGATTTTGAAAATGCTGAAGGTAATTTGGCAATGGCCAATGCAATGTTGGAATTTTTATCTGGAAAATTACCAATTTCTCGATTACAACGGGATTTAACGGACAGTACAGTACTGCGTAATGTTGGTGTTCCATTTGCACACACCCTGATTGCTACACAAAGTATATTGAAAGGTTTAGGTAAATTACTACTGAATGAACCTGCCATTTATCGTGATTTAGATAATACATGGGCTGTTGTTGCCGAAGGAATCCAAACCATTCTTAGAAGAGAAGCCTATCCTTCACCTTACGAAGCATTAAAAGGATTAACCCGTACCAATGAAGGAATTACAGAAAAATCAATCCGTGACTTTATTGAAACTTTAAATGTTGATCAATCCGTAAAAGAAGAATTACGTCGCATTACCCCTAGAAATTATACAGGGGTGTGATACTGACAATACCCTTATAATAAGGCTGGTGTTAAATAGTTTAAAGGACTAGAACACCAGCCTCTATTTTTGTTTACTTGTTTACTATTTACTTGTTTACTCCAAACAGATGTTCAAATTTACCACACTACTCAAACGCTTCATTGGACCGTATAAAAAATACGTCTTTTTAAGCTTAGTTTTTAATCTGCTAACGACACTATTTAGTCTGTTCTCATTTGCGGCAATTATACCTATACTCCAAATTCTTTTTGGCCTACAGAAAGTGGACAAAACCTATATGGCCTGGTCTTGGAGCAATAGCAGTGGTGAGATTGTTTCTGCATTGAAGAACAATCTTTTTTTTGGAATTCAACAAAGTATTGAACTATATGGATATAGCACAGCATTGATCTATTTAGGAATATTCTTAGTTTTAATGACATTCCTAAAAGTTGGTGCAGCATACTTGGGTGTATATTTCATCATCCCTATTCGCACTGGTGTTTTGAGAGATCTGCGCAATCAACTGTATAGCAAAATCATACAGCTCCCAATTGGTTTTTTTACGGATGAGCGTAAAGGAGATATTATGGCGCGTATGACAGGTGACGTCAGTGAAGTAGAGACTTCCATCATGAGCTCCTTGGAAATGGTATTTAAAAATCCAATCATGATCCTCATGTACTTAGGTGTTATGTTTAGCATGAGTTGGAAATTGACCCTTTTTGTATTGGTACTATTGCCTTTTAGTGGGTTTTTAATCGGTAGAATCGGTAAAAATCTAAAAAAGCAGTCTAATACAGGACAGGAACAAACTGGTGAATTACTATCGCAAATTGAAGAGACTTTAGGCGGTTTAAGGGTAGTAAAGGCTTTTAATGCTGAACATAAATTGGAAGCCCGTTTTAGCAATCTAAATGAAAGATTGAGAACAACGATCAACAAAATGAATTTCCGTTATCACTTGGCGCATCCAGTGAGTGAATTATTGGGTACTGTAGTAATAGCCATTTTATTATGGTTCGGTGGTGTGCTAATCCTTGATAATAAAAGCAGTATTGGTGCTGCAGAATTTATCTATTATTTGGTGATTTTTTATAGCATCATTGCTCCAGCAAAAGATCTATCGCGTGCGGCTTATAGTATTCAAAAAGGGATGGCATCGCTAGATCGGGTAGATAAGATTTTATTGAGCGAGAACAATATAAAGAATCCTGAATACCCGCAGACTTTATATCCTTTTCATGACAAGATTGAATTCAAAAATTTAAGCTTTAAATATCAGACTGATTGGGTGTTGCGAGATATCAATCTAGTTGTTGCTAAAGGAACCACCGTGGCTTTGGTAGGTCAGTCGGGCTCAGGAAAGTCAACATTGGTAGATTTATTACCAAGATATTATGATCCTATTGAAGGGGAGATATTGGTCGATGGTATTAATATCAAGGATTATAGTACCCACGATGTTCGTTCATTGATGGGAAATGTGAACCAGGAAGCTATTTTATTTAATGATACATTTTTCAACAATATCGCTTTTGGGGTTGACCATGCGACGATAGAGCAAGTAATTGAGGCTGCAAAAATTGCAAATGCGCATGACTTTATCATGGCGACAGAAAATGGCTATGAAAGTACAATTGGCGACAGAGGAGGGAAACTGTCCGGTGGTCAGCGCCAAAGAGTAAGTATTGCGCGTGCAATCTTAAAAAACCCGCCGATATTGATTCTTGACGAAGCAACTTCCGCTTTAGATACCGAATCTGAAAAAATGGTACAAGAAGCTCTTGAAAATCTTATGCGCAATCGTACGACTTTAGTCGTGGCACACCGTTTGTCTACCATTAAACGTGCTGATGAAATTTGTGTAATGCATGAAGGTAAAATAGTAGAGCGTGGTAAACACGATGAGTTATTAGAACTGGATGGTTATTACAAAAGATTGTGTGATATGCAGTCCTTCTAAATTTTACGAGTTCAAAAAAATTAGACAAAAGTATCACTTGTCTTGGTCTTTATTCTTGTCTCAATTGTCATTAAGTCATTTTTTAACAAAACCTTTAATTAGCAAAATACTTTGATTACTACCATACGATTAAATAAATTTATAAGTGATAGCGGCATTTGCTCTCGTAGAGAAGCTGATAAGGCCATAGAGCACGGACATGTCTTTGTTAATGGTCGAAGAGCAAAGGTCGGTGATCAGGTATCTGAGCGCGATAAAGTCTTGTACAATGGGCAAAAGGTAGAAGCGAAGAAAGGAAATGATTTTGCCTTTTTGGCGTTTAATAAACCAGTTGGAATCATAAGTACAACAGAAGTCGGCGTAAAAGATAGTATTATTGATTATGTAGGATATCACGAACGTATTTTCCCTATTGGAAGATTGGATAAAGATTCGCAAGGATTGATTTTTTTGACAAATAATGGGGACATTGTCAACAAAATCCTTCGGGCTGGAAACAACCATGAAAAGGAGTATTTGGTTACCGTGAATAAACCCATTACTGACATTTTCATCGAGAAAATGGGGAATGGTGTTCCAATGTTGGGCGAAACGACCAAAAGATGCAAGGTCGTAAAAGAATCGGTTTATACTTTCCGAATTGTATTGGTACAAGGTCTGAACCGCCAAATTCGTCGCATGTGTGAGTATTTCGAATATGAAGTGACCAAATTGGAACGCGTTCGGATTATGAACATCAATCTAAAGGGTATCCCAACTGGTGAATGGCGCCCACTTCAGCCCCATGAAATGGATGAAATCATGACTGCCATTGCCAATTCCACCTCCACAGAGGAGGCTTCGGTTACAAAAAAGCAAGCAAATAAGCCTACTGAAAACACAAAAAAACCTGTACAAGGTCAACGCCCAAGCGCTCAAAGAAGCACAGCAGCCAAACAGATGGATAGATCTACCAATCCGAATCCAAAATCAAAAGCTTTGCGTGGAACAAGTAGTGGAGTCAGTGACAAAAAATATGGTGCAAAAAGCACCGGTAATTTTAGTAAAAGTAGACCTACAAAAAGATAATCGTAATTTTCACCATCGATTGTGCTTCACCTTTCTGAGTATTTATATTTCTTTGCTATAAAACACAATTTAAAAATGATTTTTAAAGATAAACCTTATTCGAAATTTCTTCATTATGCAATTTCATTGCTAATGTGCTTAGTCGTAATTAGAGCCTATGAGTATTTTGCAGCTTCATTAAAATTTTATTCTACCCAGGGGGTATTGATTTCAGAAATTCATGGTCTTTGGTACGATTATCTGACTTGGGGTGTATTCTCCAGTTTTGTTTTGCTACTCTATTTCCTACTTTCATTTATAGGCCATCGGATCGCTAGTACAGTTCTACATACTCTCAATATATCATTCATAATATTTAGTATTTCAATACTTTATATATTCATTGATCGTTCAGTACCCTTCGATCATGAATTTTTTACTCGAGATGCTGCAGAGCAAATTTTCACAATCAAAACTTATGCGGCAAACCCCATCTCATTCCTACCATATATTCTGATTTCCATTTTATACTTTGGGGCGTATAAATTGTTATCTACTCGATTATTATTGAGCCCTATTGCAAAAAAAATCCTTTTAGGAATCATCCTTTTTCCACTTCTATTCAATCAATTTGTAGTGCCTTCTGCCGCTAACTTCAAACAGACTGGTCAATATTATTTAACTTGTAACAAAGCAAGTTATTGGACTTCTGATGCCATTAATTATTTAATAGAAGAAGGTAAAAATCAAAAGTTATCGGCAGAGGATATGGAGGGTGAGTTTAAATACTATCAAGCAAACCGCCCGTTTAAATTTACGGACCTCAATTACCCATTAATGCGAGAAAATCGAGATGTTGATGTACTTGGTCCATTCTTCAATTTAGGCAAAGAGCGTCCGAATATTGTCTTGGTGGTAGTCGAAAGTCTTTCCCGTACTTTTAGTGGAAAAAATGCGCCATTGACCAGTTTTACACCCTTTATTGATCAACTCGCGAAAAAAAGTCTATGCTGGGAGAATCATTTGAGTAATGCGACCTCTACATTTGGAGTATTTCCAGCAACTTTGGCATCACTTCCTTTCGGAAACCGAGGATTTTCAAACAGTAACAATATGCCTGATCACAGCTCTATAACTACCATACTGAGAGAAAATGGTTATTTTACGTACTTCATGGTCGGTTATCAGCTGGCTTATGACAACCTTGGTGCCTTTATTAGTATGCAAAAAACAGACTATATTCTAAGTCATTATGGGAAAAAATACAAGATGATGGCAGAAGGTAAAGAGGGTTGGTCAATGGGCTATCCTGATGATGACCTTTTTAATCGTAGCTTTGAGGTACTGGATTCTGTTAAAAAGCAACCCTATTTCAATGCATATATAACAGCCACTACCCATTCACCATTCTTGTTTGACTCCCAACCCAAATACCTGAAGTTATTTGACAAGAAACTTTCAAACCTAGCGTTGAATAAAGAGACAAAACTTTCCCTACATAAAAATCGTCAAGTGATGAGTTGTGTAATGTTTGCTGACGATGCTTTACGTGACTTTTTCAGTAAGTACAGTCGCCGTCCGGAGTACAAAAACACCATCTTTATCCTTACAGGAGATCATCACCATGGTTCGGTACCTCCAGATAATGACATTGATGAGTATCGTGTACCCTTTATGATCTATTCTCCTATGCTAAAGTCTCCTAAAGTTTTTAAATCAATAAATTGTCACAATAACCTTACCCCTACAATTTTAGCCTTATTGGCAAAAAATTACAATCTTCCACATATACCCAAACAAGTACATTGGATGAACGGCGTAATGGATACTGCCACTACATTTAGGAACACCCATCAGATTTCGTTCATGACCTACAGTCGTGCCATTGAATCCTATCTATTTCGTGATTATTTTCTATGCAATAATCGTTTGTTTAAAATACAACCAGATATGACTGAGCAAGAGTGTACAAGTCCTGGAATGAAAGAAAAAGTTATGCATTTACGTGAGAATTTCAAAGCCATTAACAAATGGGTTTATGAAAACAATCACATCATTTCACATTCCAATTATGCTTCAAAAAAGGACTAAGCTCATCAAGTGAACTTAAAATAGAAAAGGAGATACGCATTGTATCTCCTTTTCTATTTTTAATATATGCTCCTATTCTATTCAAATAGGAGCATTTAAGTTTGGTACTAGTTGTTAAAGTACAAATGATCAAGACCAATGGTACCTACTAATTCAGACAAATAAACATCACTTTTCACTTTGGCCAAATTCATTTTAACTTTATCTATTCGCCCATTGATATCCAAATCAACTACTAGTGAAATGTTCTTAGGATCATTCAAGAATGCTTCTAATTCCGCTAATTGTTTAGATAAGAAATTCGCTTCACGTGTTTGTTTTCTTTGCAAACGTTCTTTGTACCAAGCACTTTCGATTACATATTCACGTGAGAAATAATTTCTTAGCGTTGGATCACTAATTTCCTTACCTTCGTAGTGACCATAAGCCATTATGTTTAGAAGTATCTGTAAAGGTGGAATGGCAGCTTCAATACTTCCGTCTTCGAAATAACTTAAAGCTACTTTTTGTTGCGCTTCTACAATATTATTGATTCCATCTACATAATCTTCCATACCCTGTAGTTCTGGTTTTAACATGGTATCGCTAAAAACAGCAAGCGGCTCATAGAACAGACGATTCATACAACGGAACGCAAAGTTTTGTGTAATACGATAACCTAAACGACTGGCCAATACTTTCTCACCATTATATTCGAAGTCATTTAATTTCTCCAAACAGCCATTTTCAATCAACTTTACTGGATCACGATCATCATGCACTAATCTAGACCATATTTCAGGAATCATAATACTGATATCATGATCGAAACGATGTTCATTTCCAATAAAACCTGCTGCAGAACTAAATCCTTGGTACTCTGTTAAAATATAAGATAACAAAGCATTGTTTAGATCTGTTGTGGCAGTCAACATATTAAATGGTCCTTTTGTCAATGCACCTTCAGAACCTGCACCGGTTGTAGAAGGAGATTTACCCGTAAGACTACAAATAAAGTCCATAAACAATTCAGGTAATTCCTGATAATGAATAGGATTATAAACCGCCAATGGACGGATTCCTGCTTTACGATCAGCTGGATTATTTCTGCGACCTGGCAATACTGCATTTACTGGATGATACACTGGCTCATTCACATACATACCACGGTGTAAGCGAATACCTGCATCAGCCAAGTAATTTTCGTAAGTATCACCTTGCTGCGTATTTTTTTCCAAATAACGTGGATTTGCTGTAGGTTCACCATTCACAATACGGGTGTGAGAAGGGGTTACAAAATAGCCTGTTTCATCCTCACTCAGCACAATTTCTGTAATAAAGTCTTTTACTGGTTGAGTATATTCTTCAAAATGAATTGCATTTTCGAATAATTCAACAGCATCTTTTTTGGTCAAGGGTTCATAGTTGGTAATAAAAGTTCCACTACTTACTAAGTCGCGCTCTGCTTCTTTGTCATATCCACGAATGACTGCATCATCAGGACGTTGAAAGAAATAGCGTTCGCAATTGGTAGTTAGTTTAACACTTTTATTTGCAAATTCTGGATTCAATTTTGGCAACAAACTTGCAGGTAAGGTGATTGATGCAGTAATATCATCCTCCATTTGAATTTTACGAGAAGGAATAAAGTCACTCCTCAATTGGTGCAACAGCCAGTTACCTTCTTCGGTAAATCCAATGCGGACATTACTTGACTTCACTGGTGCGTTATTGTAACGCAATGCATGTCCTTTACGTCCATTTACATATTCTACACTGAATTTATCCTTCCACGAAGTATTTACACCATCTGCACGATACAAACGCTTAATATATAGTACCATCGTGCGAATATGGAAAGGAAGTTCACGTAAGAATTGGTTGTACTCGTCGCTATATTGCTCGTTTGGCGTTAAAAGTTTTACAGAACTTCCAAGCGTA
>CANFFA010000004.1 GCA_947445425.1 Paludibacteraceae bacterium | reverse complement strand
TGTTTTGTTCGTTGACATCCTGACGGTTATATATTTCTATTAGTTTGTTTAAAAAATCTTTTCCGAGTTGTAGGTGGTTTGTTGTAAGGGTGATGTTAACTATTGATGTGTTTTTAGAGGTCAATTCTAAGTTCATATTTGATAGGAAGCTGTAGGATACCTTGGTGGGGTTTTGAATTTCAATGTTTACTGTAATGTCATTTTCTTGCTTTAGGTATTCTTTTTTGAATTGAATTGTTCCAAATGGTAGTGTCGCTTCATGGCTATCCTTTGCTTTGATTATCTTAAATTCTTTACCTTGATGTTCACCCGAAAATTCGCATGTGCCATCTGGATGCATCACTACTTTAAGTTTTATATTTTGGGTTAATTTGTATAATTCTTTATTGTTAAAACTAACTTTTAGTGGACTTTCTGCATCATATAATTGTTCGCTTTTGAAGGTTTTACTTTGTGAATAGCTCACATATAATCCAAGTTCACAGATGACTTGCTCAATTAAGGTTGATGTTTTTAATATGTCAAGTTCATTTTCAACGTTGTTTTTATTGTTAATAATTCCAATGTCCTTTAGTAAATTCAGTTCAGGTACTCCGCCACCTTTTTGATCATCTTTCAAAAGTATGGTCGCACTAACTTGATAGGAGGGAATTGCTAGTTTTAGGAAAATGATTGACATTCCAATACATATTAATGACGATGCAAGAAACCATTTCCAATATGAGATGTATTTATAGAAAAAGGCTATGAAATCTATAGGTTTTTCGTACTCTTCTTCTGTGTTTGGATGTATTTTCATATGGCTTAAATCTATGTTTATGTGTTTGATAATTATATGATACAGATATATTTTCAGTTGATAGTGACTATTTAAATCTTTACTTTAGGATGGTGACTACTAAGCTAGCCATAGAAATTAGTATTGAAAATGCGGAGATACCAAGACTTTCCGCAGCGCCTATTCTAGATGTTCTCATTTTTGCCTTGTTTGGCTCCACGTAGAGTATATCATTTTGCTCTAGATAATAGGCAGGTGAATTTAGGATGTCTTTGTCATTCAGATTTACAGTAATGAAAACTTTATTTCCATCTCCATTTTCGCGTAATATCTTTACATTTTCACGCTTTCCGTAAATGGTCAAATCACCTGCTAAAGCCAATCCGTCAAAGATGGTCATCCTTTCATTTGCAGTGTTAAATTTTCCAGGTTTTTCTACTTCACCCAAAATGCTTACCGTATAATTCGTAAAGCGTATTGTCACTATAGGATGTTCTTTTCCAAATGCGGATTCAAGTTTTCCTTGAAGCATCGCTTCTAGCTCTTTTGGGTTTAATCCGACTACGTATAATCTTCCAAATACAGGGAAATTAATACTTCCATTATTATCAACAAGATAAGTCTGTAGAATTGGTTGAGCAAATAGGATGTTTGAGTTGTTCGGCTCTGATATTTGAGGAACGGTAAGGTTGTATTGTTTTGATGCCTCAGGTTCTGAGGAAACAATGGTTATGCTGAGTAAATCTTTAGGCTTGATCCGTGCTTCGTATAATTCCACCTTTTTATTAATCTGTTTTGTGGAATCAATTTCACTGTTTTGAAAATAAGCAATGTTTTTTATGCTGCTACATGAACCGAGTATTAGTAGTATCCAAAGGAATTGAAGTGTATTTAGAAGTCTTAAGTTTCTCATAAGTATTTTATTAAAGGTGTTTACTCGTAAAGTGGAAATCCCCGCATGCTCTGTTTATTTACATGTCAATGTTCGTCACTCCCATTGTAGGAAGTTTCGACTCATTTATTTGTAATTGGACTTGCAAATACACACTGATTTTATTTCGTGTAATTGTGGATTAAAAGTATAGATTCTAGGTGTTGATTACAACGGCCAATAATACTAAGTTTTGTTGCTTTAGTATGGTTTTTTGAAGACGAAAGAAATAGATTGTTCAATCCAAAAGGAAGAGGACCTTATTGTTTTATTTTGTAATTTGAGTATATTCTGTTGATTGATAGAGTTGTTTTGATCTATTTGCTTGTCTGTTGGCAATGAAATGGGAATTCAGATTTATTGATTTTTTTGTGGGGGAGAAAGATCGGAAAGGGTGGGTTTGTGAAGGCGCGTGATAAAGGAAATTGGAACTGTTGTGAGTGCGCAGCCAAAGCCAGCGATGCGTATCAATACTTTGTGTTTTCCGTTTTGTTCCACCAACTCACCCATTAAACCTTCTAAAGGGCCTTTGTTAATTGTAATAGTTTCCCCTTTGTCAAACTCTTCGGTGCTAAACTCCACAACTTCAGTAGCGAAATCAACCATATTTTTCATTCTAGTGATCTGATTATCAGGAATAGATATTGGAATACCGGCTTTATGAATAAATGCCAAAGCTCCATATATAGCAGTGACTTTTCTTGTGTCCTGTAGGGCAATATTTACAAATATGTAACCATTTATAATTGGGACTGTTACTTCTTTTATACGATCACTCCAATGACGTTTTACTTTTTGTAATGGAAGGTAATGTTCAATACCAAGTGCTGATAATCGCTCACTTACTTTTTTCTCTGCTCTTGGAGCTGTATATATTGCATACCAGCTAAGTTCATTTGATACTGCTGTCATTATAATTGGGGTATAGTGTACTGGAATTGTTTAGATTAATAAGTTCTGTAACCAATATTTTCAAGGGGTTTTCTAGTTTTAATTTTTAATTGTTTATAGCGTGAAGGTGATAATCCAGTTGATTTCTTGAACTGGTAGGAAAGGTGCGCCACGCTACAATAGTTCATTTTCCAGGCTATTTCCGAAATATTGAGTTCGTCGTAAATGATTAATTCTTTAATTCGCTCAATTTTATGCGAAATAATAAATTGTTCTATCGTGATTCCTTCTGTTTCAGAAAATAGATTAGCGAGATAAGTGTAATTTCGGTTTGTTTTTTCACTTAAATAATCTGAAAAATTCTTCTTTATTGATTCCTCAGAATGGTGTATCATTTCAATTACAATGTTTTTAATCCTTTCAACCATTACGGCACGCTTGCTGTCCATGAGTTCAAGTCCAGCATCCTGTAATGCTTTTTTAAGTTCGTTTTTTTGATCTGTGCTAATGGACTCAAGGATTTCAACTTCTCCTAAACTGATGGATGATGGATGTAAACCTAGTTTTTTTAGCTCTATTTTTACTGCTATTTTACAACGGTTACTCACCATGTGCTTGATTTGTAGTTTCATACTAAAGCTTTTTGATTGTTTAATGTGATTGTTTGCATTTATTTGCCACTAAGTTCATTATAATAATGATTGGCCCGATGTAACTTGCTGTGTGGATGAATGTGGTGTTTTAGCGCTACGAAATTACTCCTAGTTTAAAAATGGGACAAGGGCTTTAAAGCCTAAAAATGGGAGTAAAAGGTTGTGCTTGAGCTAGGGGGAAAGGGTGGGAATTGAAGACTTGAAGATTGATTTTTATTCAATAAAAAAGCTCCAAAGTAGCACTTGATGCGACTTTGGAGCTTATTTGTAAATTCAGAAAAGATGAGTATGTAACTTGAGGATTACGTAAGAACTTCAAAGTATTCTTTTAGTTCCATCAATGTATCATCATTGGTTTGTAAGTCTTTGACAATAATTCCTTTTTCGAGTACAACAATACGTTGGCAGACTTCGGTGACATGATTTAGGTAATGACTCGAGATTAAAATCGTGGTATTTAATCGTAATTGAAGTTCCACAAGAAAACGTTTTAGTCTTATTTGCGACGATGGATCCAGCCCAGTAAAAGGTTCGTCAAGTATTAACAAATGCGGGTCACCCAATAAAGCGGCGGCAATGCCAATTTTTTTCTGATTTCCTTTTGAAAAATCACGTAGTAATTTATTCGTTTCCAAAATATCACCATTAAAGAAGTCTTTCATTAACTCCAGAAAGTCAGTAATGTTTTCTTTTGATTTGTAGTGTAACTTTCCAATAAAACTAAAATACTCTTCAGGAGTCAGAAAATCAATCAGATGACTTTCATCTAAAAAAGAACCGGTGATTTTTTTCCAGCCATCATTGCGAGATACTTTCTCCTTATTAATCAAGACTTCACTTTTGTTGGCATAGATTAAATCTAGAATTAATCTAAATAATGTAGTTTTCCCAGCTCCATTATTTCCCACTAAGCCAAAGCATTCACCTTTTGGAATAGTCAATTGATTAATGTCAATCACTTGTACACCATTATAGGATTTTTGTAGATTTTTTATTTGTAGCATAGATAAGATTTTATTTATCTTGAGATTGACCTAGTTATTGTTGTAATTTACTCACCTTCTCTAAATCCTCTGGCCATCAAGTATTTTCGTTTGTAAAATTGCTGTACGCAAATAGAGATAAGCTGTTTCCGCATAAAGATTCCGGAGAGCCCGAAAAATGTAAGGATCCATATTGCCACTTCAACAGATGTAAATCTTGAAATGAAAATCATTAAAAACAAAGGTAAAAGAAGTATGCTGAAAACGACCAAGAAACTTTTGTAAGTAGTTCCTTGATAATTCATTGTGGTGGCTTTTGATAATTCTATCGACTTGTTTTTTAAAGTTGATAACAATAATAATAGATAAACATTTACCCCCATGTTGAAAATTAAAGCGGCAATGTGAAGATAAAATAATCTAATTCCTAAGAATAAATATGGAGTTGTTAATAGGAAACATATTAGGTCAAAAATGATCAATAAGATATAATTGGCATTCAAATAGGTTCGGATGGAGATATTTTGTGTCATGATATTGTCAAAATGTGAACCATCCCAACAAATAATCCACTGTCCAAACATAAAAGTTAACATACCCGTAATAAAAACTGATACTAAATATAGCAAGCCATCATTGGTATAAAAAAGATCATTGGTGTATATAACCAATCCATAACTTAGAAAAAACACAGACATATATAAGATGCTTCTGGTGCGTTTGTGGCGAAAGATAAGCTTCACATAAACTGAAATTAGCGCACCTACAGCCCCAAAATTATTGAGAAAAACAAGCTTGGACTGAAACATTTTATCTCCAATGTGGCTCTCTTTAAATTGCTCTGGGTAATAGTTTTGTGTAAAAAACCATTTGTTAAGATAAAATGCCAAAATAACAGCCGAAACAGGAATCAGTAGACCAAAAGGATTGAAAATGATAAATTTAAAAACAGCCAGAGATAAAGAAAAAAGAGAAAAGTGTTTTTTGAATTCTAGCCAAAGGATGAGCGCTATCAGCAGAAAAAGGAAGAGAAAAGAGAGTACGTCAGCACCATATTTACGTTTCAGAAAAGCAGTGAGCAATGAATTGAACCAAGTGCCTAATACAAGACAAATTACAAATTGTAAGGCCACCGCAAAGCTGTAGTAATGCATAACAGACTGAATGGCAAAGGGTATGATGATGAAAAAAGTAAAGTAATTTAAAGGATTTATCAGTGGTTTAAGCAGTATAAGATTAATGAGTGCTGACCGTTTGATCGGTAGAGTTTGGTAGGGGACTAAATTAAAAGAATTTAGTTGTTGCATAAAAAAGCGAATCGTCAAATCCAAAAACATTAAATAGAGCATGGCTCCATTCATTAATTGCAAAGGAGTGAGAGGATTGTCTAGCCTTTCGAGCATTCCCCCCAGGGAATATCCAATGAATAATAAAACAATAGCCAAAGAAACTGCAAAAATAGCCAATAAGATATTGACAACAAGGCTTTTGTAAAAACCTTGCCCCCGAATACTTTTTTTCCATTCGTGCAGAATTATGTTCAGAATCAACATTGGAGAATAATTGATAATTAATAATTAATAATTCATAATACTCTTGTTCTGAATTATTTGTGTTGTAATCAACAGTTCGCTTAGAGAATTTCCTCTTTGAACCATCCGGCATACATGGCATATTGGTGAGCGATTTTTCGATTCATCTCGTTTGTTTGCTCAGGTTCCACATTCTTTACAAATTTAGCCGGAACGCCTGCCCAAAGTGTGAAGGGTGGTATGATGGTTTTGCTCAGTACCAATGCCCCAGCGGCAACAATAGCACCTTCGCCAACTTCTACAAAGTCGAGTAGCGTTGAACCCATACCGATTAATGCATAATTGTCAATGTTTGCACCATGTACGGTAACATTGTGTCCAATAGATACATAGTCGCCAATCACTACGGTCGATTTTTGATAAAGCGTATGGATTACCGAACCATCTTGAATATTCGTATGATTGCCAATTCGGATGGAATTCACATCTCCTCTTAAAACTGTATTGAACCAAATGCTACACCCTTTTCCCATGACTACATCACCCACAACAGTAGCATTTTCAGCCAAAAAACAATCTTCGCCAATTTGAGGATCAAATCCACGTACTGATAAAATTAAAGCCATAATTTGTTATTTTTTGATATATGCAAAGATACATTTCTTAAAAGAATAATGAAGGAAAAAATCTGCCTGTTTTGACTTAAAATCAACGAAAAGTGATGTTAAATAGCAAAATTATTTATTTTTAGTAATTTTTTGCTGCTTAGTTTTTGGATAAAGGATAGATGTTTTAAAGTCATATCACTTTATAATGCAATTGTACAAGTCCTTTTTCATATGCCTTACTGCTTATTAATTGTAATTTGAATTCGGGTATTCTGTTTTGAAAGAGTGAAATTCCATTCCCTAAAAGGATAGGTATGATAGAAATATAAAACTCATCAATTAAATTATCTTTGAGCAGTTCATTGACTATTTCAGCACCACCATCAATAAAAATATCTTTGGCTACTTTGCCTTTTAAAGTAGTGATTAACTCTTTAAGATTTCCAGTATAAAACTTGATTTTTTCGAGACTAGCTTTGTCATTGTGAGTGATAATATAGGTCTCTTTATCTTTGTGTGGAAATTCAGGAACTAAAGAAAGGATTTTGTCGTAGGTTTTCCTACCCATAATTACGGTATCTACACTGTTTACAAAATTTGTATATCCGTAATCTTCACCGTCTTTTTCTACAATGGATAAAAAATCGATATTGTCATCTGCTTTAGCAATGTAGCCATCCAAACTCATGGCAATGTAAAGAATTGATTTAGGGTTCATAGTAGTTGAATATCTGATGATTTTTGAGCATTATTTTTATTTGAAAGCGATAGCAATTCATTCACTGTTTTCCAATTTCTTGTGGTTGCAGTAGTTTTTAATTTGCTTTCAATGAAATTATTGCTCAGTTTAGTATTGCCATATCCATTTGGGCAATATAAATAAATCACTTGTTGGTGATAGATTAGCTCTTCAGGATCATATTGAAATGATAGAAGATACTCCACTCGTTCTGTTTCAGGTACATCGGCTAGAAAAGTAAGGTGAAAAAATGCCTCGTTTTTACTGCTATCATTAATAAAAGGGTTGCTTTTTACCATCGTTTTAAATTCCTCAAGTTTTAATACTAAAACTGGTACTTCATGCCCAAAAGTACTCAGTATAATATTTGAGATCATTTTTTCTAATTGCTGATTCTCTGTTTCAGGATAGTTAAATATTAAATTTCCGCTTTGGATATAGCTTTGCGTATTAGAAAATCCAAGTTGCTCGAATGATACACGTAGATCATTCATTTTTATGATTTTATGGCCACCAACATTGATGCCTCTGAGAATGGAAATGTATCTTGTCATCTTCCTTTGTTTTTTGTATCGTTCATATTTAGCTAACGTTCCAAATTCGGTATTGTTTTATTTTTATCTACTTCGTTTTTATTGAAAATTATTCTTTTTGAATTCAATATGTTTATTTCAAAAGATGAAGAGTAGATCATTTTAATTAGAAATTTCTTCTTAAATCGTGAAAATCAATACTTCATTAACTTAACTCGCTCATTTTTTGGATAGAACCATACAGTTTATTCAGGAAATTTTCCGACCTTTGCACTCAAATACATTTATAAAAATTTTAATGAAGACAAATAATGAAAAATGGCAAGGATCTTCCAAAGGGAAATCCACTACAGGTGCCAGCCGTGATGGTAAATCGTTTGAAAAACGTGATGTAAAATCCTTGTTAAAAGGTTCAAGAGGTGGTGCTAAATTTGATTCTAATCGCCCATCAACTGGCGGTAGTTCTTATGGCGAAAAAAAACCTTGGGAAAATCGTGATAGCAAACCTTCTTTTGGCGATAAAAAACCTTGGGAAAATAAGGATAGCAAACCCTCTTTTGGAGGTGATCGCAAACCATGGGAAAGTAATGACAGCAAACCTTCATTCAGACCGAGAAGCTCGTCTGAAAGTCGCGAAGGACGTCCTTCTTTTGGTGATAGAAAACCATGGGAAAATAATGATAGCAAACCGACGTTTAGGCCAAAAGGCTCATTCGAAAGCAGAGATAGTAAGCCCTCTTTTGGTGATAAAAAACCATGGGAGAACAATGATAGCAAACCTTCGTTTAGACCGAAAGGCTCATTCGAAAGTAGAGATAGCAAACCTTCTTTTGGCGATAAAAAACCATGGGAAAATAGAGATAGCAAACCGTCTTTTGGTGGTGAGCGTAAACCATGGGAGAATAGAGATGCTAAACCATCTTTTGGAGACCGTAAACCTTCCTTTGGCGATAAAAAACCTTGGGAAAGCCGTGACAGTAAACCCTCTTATGGTGGTGCCAAAAAACCTTGGGAGACTGACGATAGACGTCCGTTAAATACCAATAGCAATGGCGAAAAAGTATATGGTCGTTTCAATGAATCATCAGAAGATGCACCACGTGAAGGTAAATTAAGTTTCAACAGACTTCCTGAAGGCAAGAAATCTGAGTTTACTGAGACGCGTTATGACAATAAAAAAGACGGTGTAACTTTCCGTAAACCACTTCGTCGTGATGATAATTATGATCCAAATGCAAAATACAGTGCTAAAAAGCAGATGGAGTTCAAAAAGTCAGAGATGGCTGATCCCAATAAACCGGTACGTTTGAATAAGTATTTGGCAAATGCAGGAATTTGTTCTCGTCGTGAGGCGGATGAATATATTAAAGCGGGTATTATAACTGTTAATGGACAGATTGTTACTGAATTGGGTGTTAAAGTTTTGCTTGCCGATAAGGTAATGTTCCACGAACAAACCATTCAGTCAGAAAAGAAAGTCTATTTATTGTTGAATAAACCAAAAGATTGTGTGACTACTTCGGAGGATACACATGAGCGTTTAACCGTACTTGACTTGGTTAAAAATGCTTGTAGTGAGCGTATTTATCCTGTAGGTCGTTTGGATAGAAATACCACTGGCGTATTGTTATTGACTAATGATGGTGATATGGCTGCTAAATTAACGCATCCAAAGTATGACAAAAAGAAAATTTATCATGTTGCTTTGGATAAACCTTTAGAAAGAGCTGATTTTGATACCATTATGGCTGGCGTTACTTTAGATGATACGGTTATTGCTGCTGATGCCTTGGAGTTTGTAAAAGAGGGAGATTTGAAACAAATCGGAATTGAAATTCACTCTGGTCAAAATCGTGTTGTACGTCGTATTTTTGAAAAACTAGGTTACAAAGTAGTTCGCCTTGATCGTGTTTATTTTGCAGGTCTAACCAAAAAGAGTTTACCACGTGGTAAATACCGCTTCTTGAGCGAAAGAGAAGTGCAAATGTTGAAAATGGGTGCACATGAATAATAGTGATTAGTGATTAACGTTTAGTGATTAATGATTTTCACTGGTAAATGTACTAATCAAATAGTAATTGAAAAACTCCTCTACAAAAAGAATGTAGAGGAGTTTTTTTTGTTAAAAAAAACAGAGTAAATATAGAGCTTCTAATTTATCCAATTCACCATTAATCGTTCATCATTCATCACTAAACACTAATCACGCTTACTCCATTGTTTCTCTTCGTCACTTGGATTTGTACTGGGATGCGCTCTTTAAGATTTTCGACATGTGAGATGATACCTATCATTTTACCTTGTGATCTGAGTGTTTCCAAGGTTGATATTACTGTTTCTAGGGTGTTGTTATCAAGTGTGCCGAATCCTTCGTCAATAAATAATGAGCCAATATTGACATTGTGGCTTGAAAGATCAGAAAGACCCAAAGCAAGTGCCAGGCTTATGAGAAACTTTTCTCCTCCACTTGAAGTGTCCACAAAGCGAGCCTCATCGGTTTGGTAATGATCCACTAGCATAAAATTGAGTTCTTCTCCTTCTTTATAATTTTCATTCAGTTTAAGTGAGTAGCGTTTGTTTAGTTTATACAGGTGTAAATTGGCTAAATTGATGAGATTTTTTAAAGTAAGTCTTTGTACGTAAGTGTTGAACGATTCTTTTGACCTACCCAATAACTCTCTTAACTGCAACCAAATTTTTAGCTTTTGTTCTTGTCGGTTAAGTTCATCGATAATATCCTTGTTGCGGTTTTTAATTTCATTGTCTTTAGCAAATTGATTTTTTATCTCACCAGTCCTTTTGTGTAAAAACTCCTCTTTTTCTTTAGCTTTTAGAAGTGCCGTCTCTGCGTCCAAATTCTCAATATCAAAGTTTTTTTCTAAATTTTGTTTTGTAAAATCTACGATTAAATCAGCATGAAGTGTTTTATATCTAATGCCTCTCTCTTCCATTTTTTTACGGATTTCTATAAATCCTTCCTTCTCATTTATATTCAATAAAGCATTTTCTATTTCTAATGGTGAGTTAAATTCACTTTTTTGAATCTCGTCTTTCAATGTGTTAGTTAAAGTATTGTACTTTGAATTTAATTGAAACTGTTCTTTCTCATTGGTTTCCTTTTTGATTGATGCAGTTGCTTTTTCTGTTTTTAAGCGATTCCACTCCAAATTTGCTTTGTCAAGTTGAGCTTTTGCTTTTTCTACTTGAATGTCTAATTCGGTTTGCTTTTCTTTGGTACTAATTTCTAAAGGAAGTATTTGACTTCTCTTCATTGTAAGTTCACTTATGTTTTTGGCTAATATTGTAGCTTCATGGGCTGACTTCACTTGCGCCTCAGTTTTCTCTTTGATTTGAATTTTATTGAATTCAATCTCTGCTTGCAATTGATTCAATGCATTATTTACATCTGCTAATGCTTTCGTTTTGTTTTGGAATTCAGCTGTTTTTTGTTCTAAGTCCTGGATAAATAATTTGCTGTTATTAATGCTGGGCAAACTTAATTTATAGGTGGAAAGTTGATGCTTAAGGTTCTGCTCATTGCTCTCATTGATAGCAACTAAATCATTCAATTCTGCTGAAGTTTTATATAGTTGAGAACTTAAGCTTTTTTTATTCGCATTCAATACCGAAATTTTCGTTTGAATGGAGGCTATCAATTCACGTTTTTGGCTTATCAAGCTAGCCTTCTCATCTTTTTGAACTTGAAGCGCTTGCGCGTGTTCAATTTGAATGGCTAGTTGTGAGATTTCCTTGTTAAGTACTTCAATGCCATTGTTAATCGCAATTTGATCTGTGATATCAAATGTTGATTCAAATTGCTTAAAACGGATGGATACTCTTTCTGATTGTTGTTCGTTTTCTGTTATTTGATTGTTTAGTGATGTTATTTTAGTCTTGTTTTCAATGCTCTTGATTTCGAGATTCTTTAATTCTTTTTGAATTTGATCAACGGCCTTTTTTCTTGTCTCAGCGATTTGTTTACTTGCTGATATTTCTAATGCAGCATATTTTTCGACATAAGGATGCTCCGTGGAACCGCATAGATTACAGGCTTTTCCTTTTTCAAGTTTCTTGCGTTCTTGATCAAAAGCCAAGATCGTTTGTTCTAGTGCTAGTATTTTTTCGGAGTCATTGAAGGAGCTTTGTGCTGCCAATAAATTATTTTCTAATTGCTCATAGGATGCTTGAGTTTCAAATCCAATTTTCTGACAACTATCTTTCTCATTGTTGAATGCCGTTTTTTTTTGGTTGAAATCTTGATAGCTCGCAGACATTTGTGCTAACTCTTTCCATTCTATTTTTCTTATTTCTAAGCTTTTCTGTTGTAGTAATAATTCAGATAACTGATTCACGTTCAATGAGTCCGTTATTTTTTTTAAATCTTCTTCTAGTCGCTCTAAGAAGTCCTTTTCAGTGGTGAATAATCTTTCTGTTATCACAATTTCACCTTCTGTTTCAGTCAACTCTTTTTCGCCTTGATGTTTTACTGTATTAAAACTAGCAATGCTGTCTATATGACTTTTGCGAAGTGTAAGTGCTGAATTCCAATTGATAAGATTATGTTCTATTTCTAAATCTGTTTTGTTTTGCTCTAAAAAATGATTGAGTTCTAATCCAAAAGTCTCGGTGCGGCTGAGTTCTATCTCCGTTTTTTTAGATTTATCTAGCAAACTATTTATGGAAATGTTTAATTTAGAACTTTCGTTTTCTATTGCGGTGAATTGGCTAGTTGCATTCCCAATTTCCGTATCTATTTTAGTGACTTCAATTAGTTTTGGAAGCCATTGATTACGAATGGATTCCAATTCAGAGTATTTTAATTGACTTGCCACTTCCAATTGTTGTGATGCTTCTAGGGTCACATTCAATTGTTTTAGGGTGGATTTTATCTCTTCGGAATGTATATTTCTACTTAATAATTCTTCCTCAATTCGATGTAACTCTTCTATTATAGCTTTGAAAGGTTCAGCACGCTCGTGTAATTTCAAACGGTCTAGAAGCTCTTTGTTTGTTTCTAACTCAATGCAAATTGCAAGTTCTTCTTTTTCAAGATCTTCCTGTTTTTTTAATAATTCATTGTTTTTTGAAAACCAAGAAAGAATTCGTTCTATTTCCTTCTGTTCTGTATGTAAATTATTTATTATTAAATTGTTATTTTCTTCTTCTGTTTGTAGTTCCTTGCATTTTTCATTGGATAACAAGTCTTCTGTATTAATCTTTGCTTTAATTCGCTCTAGAACTTTTTGCTCTGCACTTATTTTGTTCAATAGTGTTTCGCCTATTTTCAAGTAAATCTCTTCACCAGCAATTTGTTGTAACAACTTCCCTTTTTCTTTGGCATCTGCAGAAAGGAATGCTGCGAATTCACCTTGTGCCAACAAAACAGAACGTAGGAATTGATGGTATGTCAACTGCGTAATGCTTTCGATTTCTGCATCCAGTTCTTTTTTTGTTTCAGCAATAATTTTCTCTTCGCTAAGATTTTTAAGATAAACGCTTTCGTTGGGAGTAGTCAGTTTTTTGCCTGTTTTTGTTGCCAGCCTAATGCTCCATTGTGCCTCATACCTAACTCCTTTACATTCAAAAGTCACCCGTGAAAGAGCATCATTTGCACCATAACTCACCACGTCTAATAATCCAGCTTTGATGTTAGAACGGTTAAAACGTGCAACTTCCCTATACAGGGCAATGGTAACAGCATCGAGAATGGTAGTCTTACCAGCTCCTGTTGAACCTGTGATGGCAAAAAGTCCTACATCTTTAAAAGTATCAGTTTCAAAGTCAATGACAATAGGAGTTTCTGATTTGAGGGAGTTTATGTTTTGAATCTCAATTTTTAGTATCTTCATTGATAAATGACTTTGAATTTTTTTTGCGTAATTTTGTACTTTAATTTGAAATTGTGTTTTAGAT
Organism: Paludibacteraceae bacterium; assembly: GCA_947445425.1. GTDB lineage: Bacteria > Bacteroidota > Bacteroidia > Bacteroidales > Paludibacteraceae > Paludibacter. The sequence continues at coordinate 7,102 of CANFFA010000004.1, read as the reverse complement.
CTATTTAGCCTTCCATTCTGCATGAGTTCCACAAGCAAAATTTATAATACTCCTAAACTTCGTTTCAATGCATTGACAGGTTTCAGATTTTTGGCGGCCTGTATGGTATTTGTCTACCACAATCGGAAGTATTGGCGAGCTGATCTACACCCAGAAGTTTTACGATTGTTCAATGAATTTCACATTGGGGTGGCTATGCTATATGTATTGAGCGGTTTTTTGATAGCTTATGTTTATGGTGCTGAACCATTGCGTACTGGCAATAGTTATTTTCGGTATATCTTGTTGCGTTGTGCTAGAATTCTCCCCCTTTATTGGCTAATTCTTGCTGCTTATTACCTAGATCCTGATTTCGGACGAGGGAATCCTTGGTTCACTTTCTCCTTGGTGCATGGTTTTTCTGACAAGCTAAATCTCGATGGTTTGGCGCAAGCCTGGTCGCTGAATGTTGAAGTCTGCTTTTATTTATTGGCACCCATACTTTACCTTTTGCTTCGAAAGCATTTGTTGCACCTTGTTGCAATCTTAATCTTTTTATTCATCTCAAGTTGGATGATCGGTGAGATCTGGTTCAAGGTCAATGGGAATCCAAATCATTTTTTCTACCCACTGAAGTTTCTTTTTATGGGTAGTTTTGTCGGCCGAAGTACCGAGTTTGCAGCTGGAATGTTCTTGGCAGAACTGTTTAGAAATGACAAAACGAGTTTGATAGAAAGCATTCCATATAAAACTGTGATTGGCTTTATCGGAATAATACTAAGCGCCTATTTAATTGGACTTTTTCAAGTAGATATCTATCATCAAGGTCGTGATACTATAGCTGGATACTTACTCCATGCTTTATTACTACCAATTTTTGTTTTGTTTATCATTGCAGGTCTTATTTATGAAAGGACCTGGATGCAAAAATTCTTAGCTTCACCCATATTGATGGTGTTGGGAAATGCATCTTTCATCTTTTATCTCATACACATCAGCTACGTTAGTCTTAAAATACGGCACTATTTTTTACTTCCCGATCGCAATTTTGTGCTGTTGTGGATCATCTCTATCGTGCTTTATTATTGTATTGAAAAACCGATTTATGATGCATGTAGAAAAAGGCTTAAAATAATTCGTAATTGAGATTCCTATGAAAAGTAATTTTAATATTTTGAACGCGACGAACGCTAAGTTTTGAAGACGCAAAGGTTAAATCTTCAGTGTGTAATTTTCTTTCCGACTTAGCACCTTTGCATCTTTGCGTTCAACAATTACTTTTTTATCATTCAATGATAATTTACAATTATTGAAAGAAGCTGAAATTCACATTGCCATAATTTCTATGATCAACAAAGTGAGGATGTTGTTGGAATTTGGTTTTGGCGGAATGTTCTAATACGAAAAGTCCGTCAGGTTTTAGTAGGTTTTTGGAAAAAATAAGGTCGGGAATATTTTCAATTTTATCCAGCTCATAGGGTGGGTCAGCAAAAATCATATCAAATTGAGAATGACAACTGGCGATAAATTTGAATACATCTGTTTTAATTAGCGATAAATTGTCGATTTTTAATTCATCACAAAGTTTTCTGATAAAGGCACAATGTCTATCGTTTTGCTCAATGCTTATGATACTGTTACACTCCCGCGAAACAAATTCAATACTGATACTACCCGTTCCCGCAAAAAGATCCAGTACTTCTATTCCTTCCAATTCTATCCTGTTGTTCAATAAATTAAACAATCCCTCTTTTGCAAAATCCGTAGTAGGACGTGCTGTTATATTGCTGGGGGCGCTGATGCGACGTCCTTTGAACTTTCCGCTAATAATTCTCATCTTTTATGTTGATTTTAAATTCAATTTCATACCAATGTTATTCAAAACAATTGATTCATTGCTAACTTGTTGTTTATCTTTTAATTGTGAATTATGAATTACTTTTCATATCCTGTGACTTTGACTTCGGAACGTCTATTGGCTTGATAATCATCTGTTGTACGTTCTTCTCTTTTAAGCAGCTTTGCTTTTCCATAGCTTTTAGCTGTAATTCTTTTGGGGTCAATGCCATGTTCAACCAGGTATGCCACCACCGATTCAGCTCTTTTTTGTGCCAGTTTCATATTGTATTCATACGATCCACGGGAGTCGGTGTGTGAGCCAATTTCTATGGTGATTGGGTTTTTATTCAATACCAATACCAAACTGTCAATGGTGATGAAATGTTCATTCGACATTTTTACCAAACTGTCGAGAATTGGTTTGGCGTCGGTTCTTAATTCGGATTTGTCAAAGTCATAGTGTACATTGCTCAATTCCCATACAAAGCCAATTTTTATCTTTTTTGATTCCTTAATTTGCTCATAGTTAAAACTGTAGATATTGTCATTGTTATTCAATCTGTCAGAAGTGAAAAATCCTTTCGAACCTGTACTGTCTTTTTGTGTCCATCCAAAATCGTCTGCGGCACTGTTGATAGGATAACTAATGTGTTCTAGTTCACCACTGTTGGCAATAGCATCTTTTAATGGAATTCTAAAAATATCCAATCCGCCCAAACCAGGAAATACATCATTACTGAAATACAAAAAACCATTGGGGGTAATGTTTGGAAATATTTCATTTCCAATGCTGTTAATTTTATCACCAAAAGCTTTTAATGTGTCCCAGTTTTGCGTCATATCTTTGCGCTGCGTATAATATAAGTCAAAAGCTCCAGCACCTCCAGCTTTATCACTACTACACACCATAAAAGTTCCCTTTTCATTGATGGCAGGGTGCATGACTGAAAATCGATTGGCATCTGCCAATGGCAACTGATTGACTTCTCTTATGCCAGCTGGCGTGTAGATGCCTTCCATGATGACAATTCGACTGATACTATCCTTATGTGGAGTGGGGTTGTTGGCCGCAAAATAAACATGATTGTATTTGTCAATTGATAAAGTGCTCGTGTTTGAAAACCGGTCTAGGCCTTTTAATAGCGTACCATTGGCACTAGAATAGGGTTTTAAATAGGGCTTGGCCATCAGTAATTTAAGAACACTGTTGTCTGATTTGGAATCGCCACACTCATAAATACCAGCCAGCTGTTTAGCCTTTTTTTGCTGATGATCTTTTTTGAATAAGGTGGTGTCATTCATTTCTTTAATTGTTAGATCACGACATTTTGATAGCGGGATTTCCCATAATTGTGCAAAATTATTACCATCCCATCCGTAGGCGATCGTTTTTTTATCCAATGGTTTATTGCTGCTGAAAATTAGACTGTTGCGCATAATAAATGGTGAAAATTCTTTATAAGCTGTATTGAGGTTTACAAAACCTATTTTCCAAAGTAGTGAGTCTTTTTTCATGGTGTTCATAATCTCTTTTTCACTATAAGCATTTGCTTTTGCTTCGTATACCGGTAGACCTTTTAACCATTCAGTGGCTAATTGATATTCACCTTTGCGGGCATACAATTCACCAATACGAACTTGTAAAAGCTTATTTACTCCTTGATTTCCATTTGGATAGGCCATTTGGTACACTCGAAGCGCTTGATCCGATGCTCTCATTTGGAAGTAAGCATTTGCCAATTTCTCCAATACCTCTTTAGGTGTATTACTTTTTTCAGAAAGATATTCTTCATAAGCTTCAACTGCCAACGCAAAATTCATTCCTTGGTATGCAATATCCGCTTTGGTTAATATAGCAGTTTGAGCCTTGTTGTTTTGAACTGTCTCATTATCAATTGCATGCATCGATGGACTTGAAAAACAGAAGAGTAGTGTAATGTATTTTAGTAGAACAGAATTCATAGTAGTAGATTAAAGACGATAGCATTAACTCGTAAATTCTTAATAATATCTTGGCGAAAGTAACTTTTTTTCACTTTCAATACCAAACTCATACCGAAGCATCAGCTCATGGGTTCCGTTGCTAAAGGTTTTAAGGTTGGAAGTAGTATAATCATAGGCATATCCCAGTCGGAAAATGGGTGAAATCTGAAGTTCTACCATTCCCACAAAGGAGTCGCCAGTACGATAACTTGCGCCTATGCCAACTACATCCAATAACCATGCATTTAGGTTTAAATCATATTGAATGGGTGATCCATTGGCAGCCTTTATTAGTATTGACGGTTTCAGTTTAATAGCTTCTGATGCTTGATAAATATAACCTGTGGTTAGGAAGAGATGTTGGTTGAAAATGCCGGCTGTAGATTTTGATGGAAGGTTATAGGAAGTTTTTGATTTTAATAATGCTGGTGCAGAAATTCCTGCATACCAATGTTCAGTAGCATACAAAACGCCGACTCCGGCCGTTGGTAGCCATGATTTAATATCATCTTGAAAAAGTGGATCGCTGGTCATGGTTGTGGAGAGTTGTGAGAAGTCAGCACGGTAATTTACGACTCCACCATTTACTCCAAAAGATAAAAATGAACTTTTGAAAGGGATGCGGTAGGAGTAAAATGCCTGCAACCCAGTATTGGATTCTATCCCTAGTCTGTCATTATAAAGTTGTACGCCATATCCAATATTACTTCCGGTTTTTCGTTTGTCCCACGAAATGGTGGCGGTAGTGGGTGCTCCTTCTACCGACACCCATTGCTTGCGGTACAAAGCAGTGACATTGCTCGTTGCCCTATTACCAGCATAAGCAGGGTTGATTTGTAGCATATTGAACATGTATTGAGAATATATGGGCTCTTGCTGCGCCTGAAGCTGCTGGCAAATGAGCAGCAAGCCCAAGCAGCAAGCAGACAGAATGATTGATAGTATTTGTTTCATAATGAGCGACAATTAGTGATAAGTGTTTAGCTATTAATGTTTAGTGATAAGTGATTAACCATAAGTTAGAGCTACTAATAATTAATCACTAAACCTTAAACGTTTATCACTCTTTTTTCAGCGTAATGTATTTCACCCCACTGCTAATGACTTCATTCGTTGATGTTTTAGTCATTTTGTAATTGATATAGTAGGTGCCAGTTGGCAAATCTTGTCCCATTAATACGCCAGTACCTTTACCGTCCCAATCATTTTTATAATCTACACTTTTGTAAACTGAAACTCCCCAACGATTAAAAACCTCTAAATTAACCCGCATCGTTTCAGCATGGACAATAATAAATTGTTCATTAATACCATCATGATTGGGTGAAAAAGCATCTGGAATAAACAGTTCTACCTTCGGGATATTGGTTTGCGTTTTTTCATATTGAACGGTACGAGCATTGGCATCCGAAAAAATTGTGAAACCTTTCATGGTTGATTTGCAAGATAATTGTGCTTGGTTAAAGACGGTCAAAGTGTCTTTTTGCCCATGTGTATCAACGCGTACTTCCACGATTATTGAATCTCGCTGTAGTGCTCCCAAGGATAGACCTTCTGTCAAAGTTGCAATATTGCTTGAGCCATTAAACAAGCCATTGGCAGTCAAATTCCCAGAGGCTGTGATGCTGGTCACTTTATAATCACAATTGGAGGTTTTGAAAACATCATCTAAATTGTCCATTACCTTTATGGAATCTAGTTTTTGGTTGATATTATTAATGATACTAATGGTGTATTTCCAACTGTAACTTCCGTCATTGTTCATGCTTGGTTTACTAGCTGTTTTAGTAATGCTCACTGAAGGAATTGGATCTACTATGAGTGATGCTATTAAGGAATCACCTACGCAGAAAGTAGGAGCGGGGCCAGTAGGTACAATCTTGTAATTTACGGTTATGGGAGAAATAGTATTGTTGGTAAAGAGCTCTCCAGGAATATTCCCACCATTGGCAATACCGCTTGCACTGATGGCTTGATCACTCACAATTCCGGCAGGTAAAGTTCGCGTCCAAGCAAAAGTACTTCCTGAGAGAGTGCTTGAAAGGGTCATGGCGCTGCTGCTGGTGTTGGTGTAAATTTCCTGTAAATCATTGGTGATACTTACCACTGGCAATGGATTGACAATAATATTGCTTGATTTTGTTGAATTACAGCCCCCAGCAATGAAGTTGTTACTGATGGTAAGTTTAACTGAATAGGTACCAGGTAGATCATAACGATGCATTGGATTTTGCAGGGCGGAGTGTTGTGATCCGTCTCCAAAATCCCAATCCCAGCTCATAATTGGATAGCGCGTATCTATAATAGTTGAGGCATCAGTAAATTGCAGATTGAATTTTTCGCAAGTTTGACCAGCAGTACTGGCGGCGGTAAAATTGGCAATGGGTGGTTCATTCGTGTTGATGCGTTTTGTTAAATCAAACAATGATACTGAGTTGCCACAAGTTGAGTCTTTTAGTATTAAGATAGGTAGTTTACTTCCAGAAGAGTTATAGGTGTGCGTAATAGATTTTGAACTTATTCCTTTACCAAGTTTTTCTGTTGTTGTACTTCCATCTCCAAAATCCCAAACAAGTGTACCTACGCCAAAAAGATTTTCGGCATTTAGGGTTACGGTATAGGGGGTGCAACTTGGAACAGTGGTATAACTAAAAGTACCAACTGCCCCGCCAACTTCTACAGAAATACTAGTGCTTTTGGAACAACCTCCTGTGAGAACTTCAGTAAGTGTAATGGTATATTTTCCTGGCTTTAGGTAGTCATGGGTTGGATTGCGAAAAGTAGATGTTTTACTATCGCCAAAGTCCCATAAATAGCTACTGACTATAGAAGCAGAATCCGAGGCTTGCAAAATTGCCTGTGCAGGTGCACATCCTAAATTTTTGTCGGCCAGAACAATGCCAGCAGTTCCATCCACGATTGTGATGTTTTTTGAGAAAGTATTTTGACACCCTAAATCACTAGTTACCCTTTGTTGGATGGTGTAGATTCCTTTTGTTGGAAAAATTCTTGTTTGGGAAGCTGCACCTTTGATTATTTCAAAATTACCATCACCATCCATGTCCCAATCATAAGATGTGATGGTTCCAATGGCTGTGTTGGTGAAGCTTATAGGGCTGACGTTGTCGATACAATAGCTGTCGCGAGTGGTCGAAAAGCCTGCGATTACTGCTGGTACAATTACTGAATTCGTGATAGATTTTTCATTTGTGCAGCCATTGTTGTCGGTCACTTCCAATTTAACAGTATAATTCCCTACGCCATTGAAGGTGTGGGTTGGATTTTTAAGTGTGGAAGTTGA
>CANFFA010000003.1 GCA_947445425.1 Paludibacteraceae bacterium | reverse complement strand
TTTTGGACAGTTTTTCACAATCCATCAACTCACATTCATTAAAAAAAATCAAAGGGAATTTTTAAAGGAATATGTATTGGGATCGGCCTAGCGCCAACCCCAATTTCATATTTTTAAATAGTGATAATTGGTTCTAATCTTTGACCAAACGGATGGAGTATCCGGTTCTTTTATCACTATCCAGTTTGAGTAAATTTGGGTAAGTGTAGTACAATCCCCTACAACTGGCTGTCGAAGAGCTGGTTTCTGTCTTTGTCCACCAATAAGCGCCGTAAGTCAGATTGGTTGGAGTAGTGCCCATATAAGGCTGAGCGCCGGCACCTTTCGCCGAAAAACCGGAAAGATTATTCTGAACTACTTTTGTATTGCCTACAGCTCCATCTAATGTAGTTGCCAACCAGTTGGTACTAAAAGCCATGGATTTGCCTATGCTATTTGATGTTAAATCGTTGCTGTTGTAATTAAATCCATTTGCAATCAACCAATTTTGCATGGCCGACCACTCTTCATCGGTAGGTATATGCCAGCCAGCGGGAGCTAATTTCCCACTATTCACCGCATGCCAATTATACAAATAACCGTAAGTAGTGGCATTGGTAGCTGTGAAATTATAAGCACAAAAAGCAGCCGTATCAGCCATATTTTTCCATTCAGTTCCATTTTTAGGATTTCTGATTGCCGTACTGTCATTCAGCTTAGTTGTGCGTAAGTTTTCCACAGACCACACCTGATTTCCAATTTTAACACCATGATAAGTTGTACTTCCTATTAAAAATGTTTCCAAAAAAGTTACGGTATAGATATTGGTAGTGCTTACACTATTGCTGGTAGAGCTAACCGATAAAACAACCTTACTATTTACTACAGGAATTTCTTGACCAATAACTACGCCGGTTGAGCCCGTTGATAATGTAACCTGATTAACTTTTACAGTGGAAGGAATACTCACGCCCAATGGCAGATTGATGGTTGTATCTGATTTCAATGTCGACCCCGTTTTAAATCTAATGACGTAGTCAGTTGTATTCACTTTCATACTCAGGTATTGTATATTTGAAACACCTGATGTGGCAATCACAAAATTGATTTTGTAATTCTTGGTTACTTTTCCATCTTCTGACTTAACAGGGATGGTGGCAACGCCACTTGATACCGTTAATACCTGACCTTTCATTACACCTGAAGCACCATCAGCCATGGTAACCGATTTAACTCCAATTGAAGTCGGCGCAGTAGTTCCGACAGGTAAGGTAACGGTAGCAACAGAATCAACCCCTTCTAAAAAAGTGAATGTATAGTCTATAAATTTAACATTTACAGTAATTGATTTAATACCTGCAACGGTATTAGGAGGGGCTAATTTCCCAATTTCTTCTTTAGGATCGCATGAGCTTAATATAAGAACCATTAAGCCAATAAAAACACCTAACATTAACCCACTTTTGTTTTTTAATATCTCAAACATATCCAAATTATTAAATAGTTAATATCCAGCATTTTGACCCAGCCCATTATTCATTATATATTCATCTAATGGAACAGGAAATAGTAAGAATGTTGTACTATAGGTTCTGACAGCTGTAGTAGCAGGTTTTAATTTAGCGATAATTGCATCAGAATAATGCACAATTCCATTTTCATCAATTGTTGGTATTAATCCAGCCATATCATAAAAATTGCTAGGTCGACCATATCTTGTGCCTGGAAGTACGGTAAGAGCTAAATTCCATCTTCGTAAATCATTATACCTTAACCCTTCAAAAGCAAACTCCATACGGCGTTCCATACGCAAACGTTTACGCATTTCACTTTGTGTAAGAGTAGGCAGAACCCGTGCTGCATTCGTAGCAAAAATTGTAGGCGTAACACCGTATGCTCTTGCTTTCACCAAATTCATATATTCAGCTGCCTTTGCCAAATCATCGCCTTGGTTTCGTTCAATTCTGGCTTCAGCATTCATTAACAATATCTCAGCATAACGCATCAACATCACATCCATTTGTGAAGCTTGAAGTACTGCTTGGTCCTGAGGGTCGCAATACTTTATGATAGCATAACCTGTTATACTTTTATACGAAGTACCGCTAATTTCAGGATTAGTAACGTTTTTGCCTCCCTCGGTAAAGTTCTTGTCATAGTTTGAGCTTATCGTATTTTTAAACTCACGAACATTTCCATTCACCGTCCATGTGGTACCCGGATAGAGGGTAGTACTGTCAAGCTTTCCAGTTGCTCCTGCATTAACACGTGGAAGCATGATTGTTTTTGCCAAGCGTGGATCCCTATTTTTATACGGGATTTTAGGATCATACAGAGGAGATTTATCAATAGGTAAACCATCTGTACACTCATAGGCATCAACAAAATCCTGTACCGGACTAAATTTGCTAATTCCAGAAGCCATAAAAGGCAAAAAATTATAAGGAATTTTATGCGTTTTCGTAGCAGCCGTATTATAACATTCAGAGATTACTGTCTCTTTAGAATGTTCCCCGCCATACATAAATAATGTTCTATAATCAGAATTGAGAATGTAAGTATTGGATGATTTTACAGAATCCGTAAATGAAATAACCTTCGACATTAACATTGGGTCGGGTTGAACCGGATTTCTGATAAAGGCAGCATAGAGTGCTGCACGAGCGGCCAAACCCAAGGCTGCACCTTTGGTAAATCGTCCATAATCACTTCCTGTATAGGAGAGCGGGAGTGAGTTAGCCGATTGTTCCAACTCCCGAATAACGAAATTGAAAATTGTATCCCGGTCTGTTTTCTGTATGAAGCGATACTCTGTTTGTGGAAGTATGGTGGTCATCAATGGTACCGACCCCCAATTGGATGCTAATTCAAAATAGAGTTTGGCTCTCATCACCCTTGCTTCAGACTGAATTTGATTATAGAGCGCAGGTGGAGTTACCGCTTGGGAATTAGTCATTCTGTTCAGTAACAAATTACAACGTGTAACTCCCTGAAAAAGACTCGCCCAGTAGTTTTTAGTATTTGTATCAGAAGAGCTTATGGTTCCATTTACAATGGATGTAAAATTGGAACTGCCTATCATATCATCTGCCATGTGGTCAGCAGTCAGCGTATTGGGCTGGTCATTCGCCGTAATAGTTGATGTCGATAAAAAGTTATAACAAGACAAAATAGCTGCTTCTAACTCATCTGGAGTTGAATAAAACGTCTTGTCACCAGGTAAAGTTGGAGGTGTTATATTCAGATAGTCCTGACAACCAAATAAAAAGGCAGTTAAAGCCATTGACAGGTATATTTTAAAATATGCATTCATAATATATACTCATTTAATGAATTAGAAATTAAGATTAATACCTACAGTATATGATTTTACATTGGGATAATTAAAGATATTCAAATTTACAGGTGTTTCGGGATCAAATCCCTCATAAAAATTAGTAAAAGTCAACAAATTCTCTCCTGAAAAATAGAAGCGGGCTTTTGAGATCCCCAGCTTACTTATCAATTTAGTTGGAAAGCTATATCCAAGCGTTACCGTTTTCAAGCGAAGATAAGCATTACTTTTCATATAATAATCAGAATTAGCATCTCCATTGTTTCCTCCAAATGCAGGGTACTTACCAGTAGGGTTTGTCTCAGCATTCCATGTGTCTGTCTCCCACGATAAATAGTTTCCTAAAGTGGCGGCAGTGTTGACTGGCTGTTGATATCTGTTAATTAAAGAGGTAGATTTACCTACTCCTTGAATGAAAATATAGGCATCAAAACCTTTCCATGATAAATTAATTGGAAAAGAATACTGATATCTAGGGAATTTCGTGCCAGCATAATATCGATCATAAGCAGCATCTATTTTTCCATCAGGCACTCCATTGGGACCGCTAATATCTGATATTTTTACATTTCCTGCAACAGCTTTCGGTAATTTCGCAACATTCGGATTGGCAATGTCCTCCGGTGTCAACAGTCCATCTGTTTTATAAACATACCAAGCATCAATCTCATGGCCGACACTTTTGATGATTCCACTTGATTGGATTACTGGAGGAAGTCCCCCCATATCAGTAACTTTGTTTACTATATCTGTAAAATTCAAACCGATGCTATATTTTAAATCTCCAATTTTATCATTTAATCTCAATGAAAACTCTACCCCTTTATTATTCATCCCAATAAAGTTAGAGTAACCCCTTGTAAGACCAGAAGTTAGTGGCGCTGGTTTCCAAAATACTCCATCGGTCATTTGCTTGTCGAAATAATCAAATTCTCCTGTTAATTTATTACTGAAAAAGCCAAAGTCAACACCAAAATTAGTCATTTCTGATTTTTCCCAGGTAAAATTATTATCAGACCAGGCAGTAACTGCTGCTCCTCTTTGACTTGCCTCATTCAATACTACTGACTGTGTAGCAATATCCACTTTACTTTGATAAGGATAATAATTACTTTCCGGTGTTACGGTCCTGCCTGATCGCCCCCATGAAGCCCTGAGTTTCAAATTGGAAATAGATTTTAGTTCTGACATAAACTTTTCTTGGTTTACTCTCCAACCAGCTGAAGCTGAGGGGAAGAATCCATCACGATAACCTGGTGCCAAAACTGATGATTGATCATACCTGGCATTGGCCTCAAACAAATATTTATCATCATAAACATAATTAAGTCGACTAAGCCCAGATATATTGGCATATAAATCATGTCTTCCGCTATTGGTTACAGTGGCCACATCACCTGCATCCAATTGCTGAAATTGGGAAAAAAGATAATTGGAGCGTGAGGCGTTTAATAGGTCAATGGATGTATCCGAATTATCAAAACCGGCAAGTATGAAAAAACTATTTTTCTTAATTTTCTTTTTGTAACTAACAGACGATCGGTATTGATTGGCATAAAAATGAGTATAGATTGACTTAAAGGTTCGGGTAGTTGGAAATACATCTCCCAATGTCCCGTCGTTATTATACCATTGATATTGATCCTTAAAATTGGTACGGTAATTGTTGCTGGAACGGTAGGAATAGCTTAATAATATTTCTAATCCAGTTAATGGCGTAATCGAAGCACCTAGGTCAATAGTGGTATTTTCTCTCACATCATTATCTTTACCGCCGGCTTCTGCCTGAGCTAAAACATTATTTCCACTTGCTCCAGAGCCATAAAGTCCATTTTGCAATTTAGCGTTGTAGATGGGAGGCATCGTTGCTATATTATTAAAAACGCCTCTACTTGTAGACGATGGTTGAACAATATCAGTAAAGAGATCACCAAAAGCAGCATTCAATTTTAAGTATTCACTTGGAGTGAAATTAGAAGATAATTTAACTGATTTTCTGCCATTACTTGAATTGGGAATTAAACCAATATTTCGAAAATTGCCCAACGTTAAACTACTTTTTAATTTGGCAGTACCTCCCGATATCGATAAATCCTGATTGTATATATAGCTAGGTTTAAGTAGTTGTTGATACCAATTAGTATTCGGATATGAATCAGAAGTACCCATATTTCGATTAGAGCTTGAAATAACTTCTGGTGAAAACAGTGGTGCTAATCCATTATTTACCTGCTGCAAATTATGAATATTCATAAAGTCAACAGCATTTACAAACTTAGGATTATACGTGGGACTTTGTGACCCTAAATAGCTATTAAATGTTATGCTGATTTTCTCTTTATTCGCCGATTTAGTGGTAATAAGAATGACCCCATTTGCTCCAGAAGAACCATAAATGGCAGTAGCAGCTGCGTCTTTTAAAATCGAAATATTTTCAATATCAGCTGGATTCACATTCTCAATATAGGTTGGTACTCCATCTACTAAGCAATAAGGTCCGTTATCTGTCGGATTAAAAGTCCCAATACCACGTATATTGATAACAGGAGTTTCTCCGGGTGCTCCTGATTCCTTCATAATAGTAACACCTGTACTTAATCCTTGTAGAATTTGTCCAATTGAAGAAATAGGTCTATCTTCCAATTCCTTAGCTGTAATAGTAGAAACGGCAGCTGTCATATTGGCTTTTTTTTGTTTACCATAACCAACAACCACCACATCTTCCAATTCATTACTCTTTTCTTTTAATACAACATCTATCTTCTTTCTACCATTTATAGGAACTATTTCTGTTTCCATACCTATAAATGTGAAACTCAAACGAGCATTTTCATTCACCGAAAGTGAATACTCACCTTTAAAATCTGATATTACAGGATTTTTTTCGCCAACTATTTGTATCGTTACTCCAGGAATTCCGACACCAGTACCATCTTGAACTTTACCAGTTAGGTAAATCGAATTTTGTCCTTTTACTGAAAAGATGGTCAAACAAAACAAAATTAGCAATAACACATTACGTGAGGTCTCGCCAAACTGTAATTTGGCGTTGAAAGAATTCAACCTTATTTTCATGATTTAGATAATTATGGTTAGAAGCACTCTTATTATTGTTTTGAGAATCTTTTTTCCAGATCTGGAAAAACTGTCATCCGAAGTGTTGTTGTTCCCAACGGAACTAATTTTATGGTTTCAGGGGCTCCCTTATCCACAAATCCAGGCAATACTGGGGTGAAATGTTTATGCCGTATCTCCCAGTTTGTCGCAGGAACTGCATTGACCTCTAATTGTACCGGTGTCGTAAGTGGATTCCATGGATTTTCAAAATTAGTACTCTTGACAACTTTCACATCCACAGCCTCTTTCCCAATGCCCACCAAGGGTGCATAGTTCCAATTCCCATCAGGTTTCATATCATAAGTACTGAAAAATTGTCCGTTTAATTGTCTGGTTTCTATAGCCGTTGCTTTAGTGGGGACACTATAGGAGTAAACCAATGGTCCACGTTCAAAAGCCATTCCATTCTCCTGCCAAGGAATTACCTGCACCTCCATGGGCAAATCTACCGATACTACATCTCCGTTTTGGAAACTACGTTTTACCTCCACGTAAGTACCTTGTAAACATTTTATAGCACTTTTCTTTCCGTTAATGCTGATAGAGCCTTTTTTACACCATTCGGGAATTCTTACCCAAAATGAAAATGCAGTAGCTTCTTTTGTAGATATTTTAAATTTTACATTTTCATCAAAGGGATAATTGGTCATTTCGTCTATTGTTACTTCTTCTCCATTTTTTCCGATTTTAGTAGTATAAGTAGAGGGAGAATACAAGGATGCCACGATACCATCATCCCCTTTGGTCATCCACATACGCGAAGAAAAAACTGGAAGAAGCCGATTGATGTTACCGGTACAACAAAACACCCCAAAATTGAGACGATAGGCCATCCGATAGGTACTCTCACGACAAAACCACACATGTGAATTCCAGTGGCTCGACATAGAGTCGGCTATACATTGATTTGGACCAGAATAGTATTGGTGGGATTTAAAATCTTTTGTAACCGATCCCATACCAGCATTAAAACAAATTTTTTCTATCAAATCTGCCCATTTGGCATCACCGGTTGCCTCCAACATATACCCCAGAGTCCATTGCATGTCGGTTGCCGTACAGGTTTCATGAACTTGATTACTGGCATTTCCATCGTGCCCTTCGTTACATGAAGGTAAACCATCCACCAATCCATGGTATTTATACACTTTGCGTATGGCATTTTGGGCAGCATCTAAATAGAGCTTTTTACCGGTATACATATACAACAAAGCCGGTATTTTTATATTTTCGGCATAACTCACCCCATGCCAATGAGGTATAGCATCCGACAATAAAGCACTAAGTGACATCTTTTCAAATTCCCCACAAAAGCGGTCATAAGTCTCCACCGAACGGTTTATATACGAAACATCATTTGTTTGCTGGTAGAGCCAAAGCATAATTTCAATGTGCAACATCATGCGTTCGCCGCTGTAGTCAAGTTCTTTACCCGATAATTTGGAATATTTTGGCGAGTTGTAATTCCGAATTAAGGCATCCAACACTTTTTTGTCTTTTGTGGCTGAATACTCTGCCATCATTGCCCTGAAAAAAACCACTTCCGGCCACAAACTTTTAATATCTTTAGGTCCTAAGGCTCCATCCACAGCGGCTGAGTCAATTTGGTAGGTAATCCATTTCTTAACTCTCTCTTTCAGGTTATTATCATCAATTAAATAACCACAACGTAATGCACCATCCGCCCAGTAAGCTGTTTGTTCAAAAGGCTCCCAATTATCCATCTTTTTATCTTTAGCAAAACCCCAACCTTCAAAGGTAAAAGGTTTGCCGGAAACTGCTATATTCCCCGTCAATCCATCTCGCTGAGTCTTCAACATTGTATTCAACCACCCTTTGGGTTTGATTTTCGACAACTCCGTCTCTTTAAATACCGCATTCGATTGAGAGAAGAGATAAGTATTACTGATGCAGATTACAGCAATCAGGAGCCATTTTGTATAAGTTTTTAATTTCATGGATAGTTTATTTGAGTTTGATATTAAAATTTTACTGGTGATAGATGAGCGGCCAAAATTCGTCCTATAATTTGCTCACCTTTAACATTGGCATGTATGATATCTCGTTTAAAGTAATCGAGCGGTTTTCCAGACTGGCGAATATAGGTGCCCCATGGTGCTGTCATATCTAAAAATCCGGATTTTGTTTCTTGAGCCAATTCTAATAATTGACGTCTGTAATCTTTTGGGTCGGTAGGGATATCATATGACCAGCCATTTTCTACCTTTCCAGGTATATAATCGAGGTAAGGATCGGCATAGCGTTTGGTAACTTTTCCAGACACCTCTCCGTAACTTTTAGTCATCAGTAATACATCGCATTTACGGGCAGAATGTACTTTTTTTATCACCTCACGTATGGAGTCAATATCATCTTTCTGAGATATCCCTCCAATGATTAGTAGATCGGGGTTATGAGGAAGTACATATTTTTCTATGTTGTTTCCTTCTTTATAATACCAGCAACCAGTACTGCCACGCACAATTGCTACACAAGAAATTTTACAATTTGGATAAGCAGGTTGTAATACAAGATTATCCCACTGTGAGCGGTAGGTATCATTAACAATACTATCTCCAAGCATTACAATACTAAGCTTTGTGTTGGATCCAGTTAAAGCTTTATAAACAATGGGTAAATTGAGCCAACGATCAGAGGCTGGATAGTATTGAACGGGATTCATCTCTTTATATGCCGACTCAATTTCCGCTATTGTATGTTGATCCTGACCGGAATGAGTCATTGTCCACGGCGCATTCGGATCTTCAAAAGGAATTAACTTGTCTGACTTTCCCTCCTTTTTTGGGATGTTTGGGGTGTTTTGAGCAAACAAATCTGTCAGCAGAGGGGAGGCAAGTAACCCCAGACCTATTGCTCCTGCATTTTTTAAAAAATTACGTCTATTTTGAAGTAATTGTAGTGTTTCTATTTTCTTTTCCATGCTCAATACCTGTAATTATAGATTTTAAGTACTTAATATTTTTTTATGCTGTTATATTATTTACAGCTCAGCTTTGTTTTTCCACTATTCGGGAATAAAAAAAGTTGAAATTAATTGCGATAACCATTCAATAGACTTTTTTGCGAAAGTAAACTTTTGCTATGATAAGTCAAAAATGACAAGTGAATAAAATGACAAAAGAGCAAAGAATAAAGACATTGCAATATGTCTTTATTCTTTGCTCTTTTGTATCAAATGCAATAAAATTACTTTCGCATAAGATCTAATTTCAAAAAAAACTATCACTTTTTAAAGGTATAAGCAGGCTTCGCATCCATCCAATATTCTATCAGTCCCCCATTTTTTATCTGATTGTGTTTCAAAAAAGGACTTTTTTGCAAAACTCCATTTACGGTTACCTTTTTTACATAGAGATTCTTTTCAGAAAAATCATGTGCTACGATTTCCAGTTTTTTGGATTTTGACGAATCCAGGTAGACCGTCATGTTTGAAAATTGCGGTGCACCAAAAGCATATTCTCCACTTGCAGGTGCTACGGGATAAAAGCCCATCGCCGTAAAGAGATACCAGGCAGACATTTGACCGCAATCGTCATTTCCATTGATTCCGTAAGCCGGATCTGCAGTATAGTTCTTCCGAAAATTTTCGCGAGCCAATGCTTGTGTTTTGGAATAGACTCCCACCCAATCATACAGGTAGATATAATGATGCCCTGGCTCATTGTCGTGACGGTAGTGTTTGCCGACAAAGTTGCTGTCTAGTCGTTGTGTAAAAATCTTTTCACCACCCATCAGCTCTACCATTCCATTTACATCGTGCATTGCACCGAAGCGATAGGTCCAGGGTGAACCTTCAGTAAATCCTTCATTGGGTTTCTCGAACCAACGTCCGTCGTGGTAGCGAGGAGCAAAAAAACCAGTTTGGGGATTGTATAAATTCTTATAGTATTTCGCCCTTTTCATCAATTCGGTATAATCGTCTGTTTTCCCCAACTCCTTTGCCATTTGTGCAATACAGTAATCATCTACGCCAAATTCGATGGTGCGACTTACGCTCTCGTATGTGTAGTCAATCGGTACAAATCCATATTTCAGATAATGGGTCAATCCACCACGCGACTCAACACCTCCGTTCCACGTAGAACGGTCCCACCAGTAATTTCCTGCATCTTTTGCTCTGAATTCCGGTTTCTTTACATTGTACATCGTTACGTCAGAATAAAAATCATCACCCCCAATATCTCCGTAGGGTAATGTAAATGCATTCTTTCGAACCGCTTCATACGCTAGATTTACATCATAATTACGAATTCCTTTAATATAAGCATCTGCAATAATGGCATCAGTGTGTGATCCAATCATAATGGCTGTTTCACCTGGGTTGGGCCACTTGGGAAGCCAACCTCCCTCTTTGTAGTTTTGGAGCAAGGCCTGTATCATGGGTCCAACGCGCTCTGGAGCAATCAGTATCAACCATGGGTGTTGTGCTCGAAAGGTATCCCATGTGGAAAAAGCTGTATAACTATCTCCCGGATGAATTTGGTCATCAAAAGCACTATAATACCTTCCATCTTCTGAAAAGATTCGTGGGTATAATAAAGTATGATAGACAGCGGTATAAAAGATAATTTTGTCGTTTTCGCTTTTGGTATCTACGCTCACGCGGGATAACTCTTTTTCCCAAACCTGTTTAGTCTGTTCTACCAACGATTCAAAACTCCGGTTTTCAATCTTTTTGTTGTAATTTGCCATCACCTGCATTTTATCGATAAACGAGGTCGCTACACGAACTTCAAGTGCTTGATCGTCCTCTTCAAAAACAAGATAAGCACCTACATTTATTCCCAACTGTGTAGTTCTATTGGGCATTTTCCCGTAACGATAATCCCAGGTCCCAAACGATTTGATTTTCTTATTAAACCGCATATAGAAATGGCCCTTGAAATTATCCAGTGGAGCACCTAAATCGGCATCCTGTCGGTTGGCATTATATCCATACACTGCATTGTTCGCAACATCAATTTGAATATATCCATTTCCAATGGTCTTTTTTGCAGAAGATTCAGTCAACCCAAATTGTGCAAGATAAGATTTGAGCGAGTCATTAACAGACTTTGGCGAAGCTTGAATAAACAAACCCTGCTCCCCTTTTTTATTAAATGTAAAGCGGAAAACTCCTCCATCACCTACGCCAGCAATCTCCGACTTCATGGCATATTGATTATGGGCATGCACCAAATCGGCACTGTAATAATAGGGTTTGGCTATCTCTTTTTGGTGATCAAGTCTGTAAAAATCGGTGTTATCGCAAGGTATAGATTCTCCTAAGGTTGGGAAAATCGAAAAATTACCATAATCTCCCATCCACGGCGCTGGCTGATGCGTTGCCATAAATCCCACAATCTTTTTACCCTCGTAATGATAAGGCATCTGACCTACGAAATTCAGGTTCGTCATTGCCACCAGGTGAGTTCTTCCAAATGGAACAGTTACAGAAGGTAAAGCGCCACCTTCGGTTTTTCGCGCAGTCCCGATAAGTGTATTGACATAATCAACTACAAATTCAGGTTTTGAACCATGAAGTGGGGTGAATTGAAAAAAACTTAAAAATATGCCAATCATTAAAACCAGCTTTACATTTCGGACAATTCGTGTTTGATTCATATGCTATTTTATTATTTGATTGCGTCTGCTTTTATGATGGAAACCTAATTTTTATGAATGTAACTATCCAACAAACAATACAAAACTCCGGGATACGTTTCTCCGGTTGCAGTACCAGCACCTTTTACATGCACACCATTGGTTATCGAGTCACCTAAACAGATAATCTTCATTCCAGAAAACACTGTTTTAGTTGTTATCAGATAATTAAATACCGCTTTGGCGATTAAATCATATCCTTTGGGAGTGGGGTGTACACCATCTCTGGCATTGCTATTTATCTCGTTTCGAATATAGTCGTCACTATTGTGTTTAGGCACTTTAAGTTTTACAAAAGCATCGTAAACATCTACATAACCACAACTATTTTCCACAGCAAGTTCTTTGATGATATTCCTCACTGAATCCATTTTCTCATTGGGCATTTCTGCATAAGCCTTCCGGTCATGTCGTTCGTATAAATAAGCAGTATCCGCAGGAGGTGGACAGATTAATAGTGGTTTTATCCCTTTGTCTTTTAAACGAGTAACCATCGTTCTCAGGTTAGACCTATAATTGCTGTAAGTGACCAGATTTTTCGTATTCAGCATATCATTTGTTCCGACCATAATTATAGCCAGGTCGGGTTTTGCCTGATTAATCTCCTGATCAAACCTATTGAGGAGGTCTGACGAGTTATTGCCTGGTATTCCAGCGTTAACGATTTGTATGTTTGATTTACTGAAAATAACAACCTGTTTATGCAGCTTAGCTTTTAATTTATTATTTACAACCTGAGGTGTATTGCTGTATAATGGATGAAAGCTGTTACTAAGTATTATGATAGCAGCGATAATAAAATTTATTAGTTTCATGCGTAAATAATATGCTAATTAAATAATATGCCAATGTGCCAATGATTGGGCTGCAAAGGTGTTTGTTGTGATATATCTAAACTCTTTATTTTCACGCTCTTTAGTGCATTTTGTGCATGACTATTTTATGTGTAAATGATTGATTGCTAATATATCGATTCAAACCTATTCTTAAATTGTTATTCGAGTGCAATAATTCCCCACTCGTTCAATTTATTCACTTTAATTCTTACCACAGATTTCCCATTTTCCACCTTCAAATTTTCAACAGTTGTAAAGTGTGTGCCTTCTGCCTGACCAAACTTTTCAAATGTGGCTTTCGATAAATCAGGAGTGTAGAATTTCGCCTTTGTAAATTGTCTGTTATTCAGAATCTTGCTATCTATTTCAATGTAAAAATCCTTTTTCTCACGCATCATATCCGTTGTTGCCTGATAATCCCTGTTCAAAACATGGATAACAATGGGTGCTAATTTATTCGTTGGATTCTGACGCAAAAAGATCATAATTGAATCTTTATCTGATGCACCACCACTAATCTTTATCGGTGTGCCGATAAGTGACTCTAATTTAACAGCATCAGGCCAACGAACTATACGACCTTGTTTCCCTGCCGATTCTAGCACTTTTAGTTGTTCCTTATCCATCAGCGGTTGTTTGGCAACTATCACTGCTTGTGCATTGCCTATCTCTTTTTTTCCAATTCTATATTGCGGCAGAAACTCATCTCCAGCAATCTCAATCTTAAATGGGATATTCCTCTTCACCAATTCGATGCTGATTTTTCTGACTATTGCATCTGAATCTTGAGACAAACGGTTGGCTTTATTGTCGAAAATAAGGGTGGTGGGCGCTATCGGTTCGTAATTGTCAAACAAGCTTGCATTTTCGCGAATAAAACGGTGAATCCCTTCAAAATCTCCTTTTTCAGGAGTATACCAATGAGTACCGAGCTTCTCTGTATAGGCCCACTGATAAGCAGGTGCCATAAAATTATGTCCCATAGCATAAGAAAGTGCTGTCCAGGAGCGGACTAAACAAACTTTTTTGTTTACCTTGATAAAGGCCCAATCATGACCGGATGCTGTACTGGTAAACGGACGACGGAAACCATCTCCTAATTTATAGGAATAAATAGGAGCGTTTGTTGGTCTTAAAGTTTCTGCGTGATGTTGCTGAAGTTCTGCACATAAATAAGTCAAATATGGAGCCATGGATCTTCCATGCTCATCGGTCAAATCATCATTTGCACTTAACGTTAGATTGGGATTTCCAGATGTTTTTTTTGCTTGAGCATGTAAATCTCTGACAAAATTTACGGCACTTGTAATCTGATACTCAGCAAATAATGAATAAAGTGGGGCTGTCTTATAAGTTTTCAGATACTTCTCTTTGTTATAACCTTTTTGGGTCAGAAATTCTTTATAATTAAAATGTTCCAGTTTGGGTACGTTAGCCTCAGTCAATTGTGTTTTTATCAATTTATCACTAGCTGATTTCTCTTGAAGCCATTTCGTGAATCCATTCATACAATGAGGGCAAAAACATCCTCCAATATATGCCAAAGCTCCTGCACCACCTCTAAAATCGTCCACGTGAAGACCGGTAGCACCAATTGTCATTCGGCGTGCCATGGTAGATGAAAAATAATTTTTCACATAAGGTGTATTGGTACACCACCAGTAAGCTCTATGGTTTTTGTATTTTGCATCCCAAAGCCACGGACAGACAAAGGGTTCTCCTCCAAAATCGACAACTGACCCTTCTAAGCAGTGTTCCTCATCGAACTTAATCATATCTGTAACCTCAGTAAGCAGTCCGATGCTAACAGCAAAAAGTCGTAATCCATTGTCGTATGCACTCTGAATCAAAACTTTATCTTTTTTACCTTCCCAACCCAGCACTGTACAACCGAAGTCTTTATAGTTTTTAAATTGGTCGTACATAAAAACAA
The DNA here is from genome assembly GCA_947445425.1 of Paludibacteraceae bacterium. Classification (GTDB taxonomy): domain Bacteria; phylum Bacteroidota; class Bacteroidia; order Bacteroidales; family Paludibacteraceae; genus Paludibacter. The sequence goes on along the minus strand of CANFFA010000003.1, from coordinate 7,770 downwards.
CATCAGAATGTTTAATTATTCCTGGATTTTGCACGGTCATTGGCTTCGTAGATGCTGCTTCTGCTGCATTTGAATTCAAATGCAAGAAAAAAATGAAAGCGGTTAGAATGAAAAACGAGATAGAAAATAGTCTTTTGGGGCATCGATAAAATGTTCTCATTGGGGTAATTGTGTTTTTATTAATAAATATTGTTATTTTCAGAATATACCTTCTCGCGTTTTTTTAAGAAATTCAACTAACAAATTATATACAGCTAATACTTGAATTTTCGCTACCCAGAACAAAAAAACAGCAATATGAGGTTTTCATACTACTGTTTTTTTTTGTCAAAGTAGATCTGTAATCTTACTTCTTCAAACAGTCTCACTCACCACGGTACAACACCCATTCGGCCAATGAAGGTAAGCCGTTTTCCGCTTCGAGTTGAAGTCTGAATTTTCTGGCTTTTATCCGTTCAAATGTTTTGACAATTCCACCACCATTCGTCCAACCATCAACTAATTTCACCCACTCTTTCCCATTCCAGTATTGGAGTTCGTATTTTTGTTTAAAGCGATTTTCCATACCGTGTTGTTTGCCTTTTTCGAGCAAACCTGAAGCGCTAATACTCTCCTCTCTACCCAAATCCTGCTCCAGTACAACCTTGTTTTCATCTTTTTCGGCTGTCCATATTGTAGTTAGCTGATTGTCTGTCAATAAATCGGTTGCCGATTGTTTGTTTGTTCCAATTACAGTAACTGGTTTTCCCTCACTTGGTGAAGCATTCACTTGTAATTCACCTACAACATCAATAGCAATTACCGAAGCATTTTTATCAAGTGCATATTCGGGGACATAGATAACATTACGATCGCCTGTTTTTTTGACAGATAATTTCGTCTTCGGTGAACCCAACAATACTGGATTTTTAAGGTCATTGCTCAAAGGAACCACTAACTTTCCGTCTTTAGGCCAGTCAAAGACGTGTAAATACAATTTTTGTCCTTTGCGAGTTGCACGCCCCCAATATAAATAGGGGAAGGGTGATGCTTGTGCCCCATAGATGGCTTCTCCATTTATTTTGAGCCATTCACCTGTTTCACGAAGTGTATTCTGACAAACTTCGGGTATTACACCGTAAGCATTCGGTCCAACGTTGAGCAGTAAGTTTCCTCCTTTACTGGCAATATCCACCAATATCCGAACTACGTCTTTCGTGTTTTTCCAACGATCGTTCCATGCATTGTACCCCCAATCACCATTTAGCGTCATACATGCTTCCCAATTGCGCCCTGGGAAACCAGTGGCTGGTATAAACTGCTCCGGCGTTTCAAGATCTCCACCAAAACCTCCACCTAATCTGTCGTTTGTTATTAAATTGGGAAATTGTTTAACCAATGAGTCTACTTTCTGAGCCATCACTTTAGTCATACCCACCGGTGTATCCCACCAAAGCACTGCTATATCACCATAGTTAGACAAAATTTCTTTTACCTGAGGCAATGCTACTTCATCAATATATTTATTCATACTTCCAATGTGCGAATTATCCCACTCAACACTATCCCAAATGGCTCCGCCGGGATGATACCAATCCTGCGCCTGCGAATAATACAAACCCAGTTTAATATCATATTTCCGACAGGCATCGGCGAGTTCTTTAACCACATCTCGTTTGAATGGTGTAGCATCCACAATATTGTAGGGATCCTTCGATTTAAACATTGCCATACCATCGTGATGCTTTGAAGTAAAAACAATGTATTTCTGTCCTGCATCTTTGGCCATCTTTACCCACTCTTCCGCATTGAATTTTGTTGGATTGAATTTTTCAGCCAACTTGGCATACTCTGCCCTCGAAATTTTGGCATTTTTCATAATCCACTCGGCGTACCAGGTCTCTTCGCCCCATTTTCCTGCAGGTACAGCATATACTCCCCAGTGAATAAACATACCGTACTTAGCCTCTTTCCACCATTTCATTTTATCGTCATCGACTTTGGAGCTATGCCTATTTCCTTCTAAGTTTTGAGAACTAAGGTGGACAATTACAAAGAGAAGTGAAATGAAAACTAATACTGATTTCTTCATCCTAAATCATTTTATGGATTGATAATATATTACAAATAGATAGCTGTCTCTTAAGTAATGGGACAGATATAATGTCGTATTTTAAAAGGAAATGGAACGCGGATTTACACGGTCTAGACTGATTGAAAACGGATTTAAAAAAATGCAAGCATTTTTGATTAGAGTGCATAATCAATTGACGTAGTCAATTATACATCCGTTTTTTTATCCGTATTTTCTGTGTAAATCCGCGTTCCATTTTAAATTTGAGTTTTTAAAATAATACGACATTATTTACTTCCAATTACTTATTTTGAAGACTGAGCACAATTATATACAGTTTATTAAACTGATTCCACTACTCTGAATAAAAAAAAGCAGTAAGGTGAGAAAATGTCACCATACTGCTTTTATTATTTTCCCGTTATTTAACAGGCTCTTAAAATCTTTCTATTACTTAAAACCGATATTAAATCCCACCACAAAAGTTGAAGCATTCGGGTAATTAAATAAATTGACATTAACCAGCATCTCAGGATCGAACCCCTGGTAGAAATCGGTAAAGGTCAACACATTTTCGCCGGACACATAAAAACGAAGCTTATCAATTCCTACTTTTTTCAGCATCTTTTCTGCTAAACTATAACCCAAAGTCAAAGTTTTGAGCCGAATATAGGCATTGCTTTTCATATAATAATCAGACAATCCTCCATTATCTCCACCGAAAGCGGGAACTTTTCCACCCGGATTAGTTTCAGCATCCCAGGTGTCTTTCTCCCACGACAAATAACTTCCCTGAGTAGCTGTGGAATTAACCGTGGAAGCATACCGATTAATTAGACCCGTTGATTTACCAACACCTTGCAAAAAGATATAGGCATCAAAACCGTTCCATTCCAAATGAATGGGTGCTGAAAACTGATACCTCGGGAATCGTGACCCCACATAATAGCGGTCATTTGCATCAATCTTTCCATCCGGCACACCATTGGGTCCACTAATATCCAATAATTTTACATTTCCGGCTACCACCTTGGTTGAAATTTTCGGCACATTTGGGTCGGCAACATCATCTTTGGTCAATAATCCATCCGATTTATATACATAATAAGCAAGAAGTTCATGTCCAACACTGTATGCACTTCCGTTACTTGTATAAACAGGATCAAGCCCTCCAATATCCGTAATTTCATTTTTAATGTCTGCTAAATTAAGTCCAACGCCATACTTTAAATTTCCAATGTTATCGTTCCATCTTACCGAAAGTTCCCAACCACGATTTTGCATGCCCACAAAATTGGTATAAGCTCTTGTTAAACCTGAAATAGCTGGCATTGGCCTTAAATAAACCCCATCGGTGAGCTTCTTGGTAAATAAATCAAGTTCTCCTGTAAGTCTATTATTGAATAATCCAAAGTCGAGACCAATATTATACATTTCAGTCTTTTCCCAGGTAAATGTTTCATCAGCCCATTGGCTAACTGCAGCGCCAGTTTGTAAAGCTTCATTCATAACTGTTGCTTGATTCGAAATCTCAACTTTATTTAAATAGGGATAAAAATCTCCATTGGGTGCTACAGCCCTGCCCGAAGTACCCCATGAAGACCGAAGTTTGAGATTTGATAAAGTTTTTATATCTTCCATAAAATCCTCTTGACATAGACGCCAACCAGCCGACAATGATGGAAAAAAAGCATTTCTATGATCACGTGCAAAAATAGAAGATTGATCGTTCCGAGCATTTAGTTCAAAGAGATATTTATCATCATAGGCATAATTCATCCGACCAATTCCAGAAATATTTGCATAAGCATCTTGTTTTCCGCTATTTGTAGCAGTGGCTATATCTCCAGCATCTATTTGTTGAAAATCATTATTAAAATAATTGCTCCGTCCGGCTGTCAAATTACCTGTATGCGTGTCGGAATTATCCATTCCAGCAAGAATTGAAAAATAATGTTTATTTATTCTGTTACAATAATTCAGCGTTACTCTGTATTGATTGGCCAATGAATAAATATAACTTGATTTGAAGCTGTTGGTAGCAGGAGAAATACCACCTGAAGTACCATTATCATTATACCAATCATATTGACCTTTGAAAATGGTCCGATCATAGGTGTTGGATCGATAGGAATAGATAAAGGACAAGTCTAACCCTTTTAATGGCGTCAATGTAAAACCTAAATCTATACCCGCATTATTACCCTTATTTTTATCCTCTCCTCCCAATTCGGCTAACGCTAATGCATTCGTTCCATTGTACAAATACCCACTACCGTAGTTCCCATTTTGCAAACGTGCATTTGACATAACAGAAGAGAGACTGGCTGTTTTGTAAATCTCTAAAGTCGAATATGAAGGTTGAATATTTTCGGTAAAAAGATTACTGATTGCAATATTAAAGGAGAGGAATTGATAAGGCGTATAAGTGGAGTTAAAACGAATAGACTTCCGGTCGTAACTTGTATTGGGTATTAACCCGGTATTTTTTAAATTTCCCAACGAAAATCTCGCTACAAAATCAGAGTTACCACCGGAAATTGAGAGATCTTCGTTATGAATGTAGTTGGGAACTAGAATCTCGTTCAACCAGTTTGTATTTGGGTACAAATCTGATGTTCTTAAATAACGTTTGTATTTGGAAATGTATTCTGGAGAGTAAAGTAGAGGTAGTCCGTTGTTTGTTTGTTGAAGATTATGTGTCTTCATAAAGTCTAACGCATCAACAGTTTCTGGTGTTGTTGTAGGATGTTGGTTGCCAAGATAACAATTGAAGTTAATTTGAGTTTTTCTGGGAACTCCTTTTTTTAAGTTAATTAGCACCACACCATTTGCACCCGAACTACCATAAATAGCTGTGGCTGCAGCATCTTTAAGTATGGAGATTGATTCAATATCTGCCGGATTTACATTCTCTATGTAAGCAGGTGCTCCGTCAATCAAACAATAGGGACCATTCTCGGCGGGATTGATGGTATTAATGCCTCGTATGTTGATAATTGGAATGTCATTCCCTGGGCTACCCGCCTGCTTTATCACAGTCACTCCTGCCGTAAGCCCCTGTAATAGTTGAGAAATGGATACGACCGGCCTATATTCGAGTTCTTTTGCCGAAATGGAAGCTACTGAAGCTGTTAAATGCACTTTTTTTTGCTTACCGTACCCCACTACAACAACATCTGTCAGCTGTCCACTTTCTTCAATTAATTGAATAGAAGTACCATTTATATCAGAAACATTCACCAATCGTTTTACGTGACCAATATAACTAATTACCAATTTTGAATCAGCAGTAACTGAAAGTGTGAACTTTCCATTTCTATCTGTAGTTGTTCCAGTTTTAGTCCCACTAACCATGACATTGGCACCAATGATAGGATCTCCATTTACATCATTTACATTGGCAGAAATTAGTTTTGAATCTGAAATTACTTTATCACTTTTAAAAAGTACAATTATTGTTTTATTCTTTATTTCATAGTCTATTGCTGTCTCGGCTAAAAGCAAGTACATTGTTTTTTCAATGCTATAATTATGACATTTTATTGTGCATTTTTTTTTAAGACCTTCTAACTTTTCATTGTAAAAAAAACGATAATCACTTATATCTTCAATCTTTCTCAGAACATCCTTTAGAGATTGATTCGAAACATCAATAGAAATTTGGGCTTGTAATTGCATGGAAAACATTGTAGCAAAAACACATAATAAACCTTTATTAAAAATTACTTTCAATAAATTTAGTTTTATTATCGTCTGCATCATTGCAATCTTGAGCTTTTAGTTTTAAGTCCTAACATAAAAAGCACAAAAGTACATTTTTTACAGATACAAAGTCACTTACAAATGGAAGTAAAATATAATTATTCCAAAAATCAATAAAAATAAATCTGGCTGCACTATACTACGCAAGATAAATAACAAGCAAATAGCTGTTTGGACATTTTTCTCTTGTAAAACACATTTAAGTTACATAGCAAATAGATTATTCAAACGCAATAATTGGTTAAACAGAGAATTATTTTTTAAATATAGTTACCTGTTTGTTATTTATTTGAAAAGAAACTGGTGATGTCATTGTAATTATGTTAAGTACACCTTCCAGACTATCATTTGGCACAGTGCCTGTAAAATGATAATTTTTCGTTTTCTCATCTGTAAATACAATCTTCACATTATATATTCTTTGAATACTTTTAGCAATGTCTTGTAGAGATTCATCTTCGAACCTTAATTCATTATTCTTCCAGCTAGCAAAATCATCTGACCGAGCAACATCCTGCTGATTCATTTTATGTGTTTTTTTGTCATATAAAATCCTTTGGTTAGGAGCTAAAACAGCTACCCCACCAGGAGTTGTAACCCGAATTTTTCCTTTCATTAATACAGAAGATATTAAATTATCATCGGAATATGCTTTTACTTCAAAAACGGTACCCAGTGCTTCGACAGCCATATCATTACTTTTTACAACAAAAGGTTTCTTCGGATTATGAGCGACTTCAAAATAACCTTCTCCTTCCAATTGTAGCTCCCTTTTCTTTTTATTATAATCTGAATAGTAAGTCAATTTTGATTCTGAATTCAACCATGCCTTACTTCCATCGGGCAGTGTTAAAATTGCTTTATGACCACGTTCTACAGCAATAACGTAAGGAACTGGAGTAGTTCCAGATTTTAACATAAAGTAATACACGCCCGCTGCTGTTAAAAATGGCAGTACAAACATCGCTGCTATACGCATCAATTTACTCGCATTAAAAATAATTCTCAATCCTTTCGTAGTGGATGAATCCATATTGGGGTGCACAATTATTCCCGCCTTAATATTTTCAAACATGCGCATCTGAACCTCCTGACTCATGACTGATGAGGAGCTTAAAATCTGATTTTCAAGCCAAACAGAAATCCCACTATCATTTCTGATCCAGGTACTTAAACGTTTTACATCTTCTTTGCTTGCAGCATTTTGAATATAACTGTCAAAAATCTCCAAACATTCTTCTCTTTTCATCTTATTCCAATATATATACTGTTTATAACTACAGATATTATTTATATAAATTATATACAGTTATACTTTTATTTTCCACTATTCAAAACAAAAAAAATAATTTATTTAAGACTTGATGTGATTAATAGAATTAATACTAACTCAGTATGCTTTCTTAATTCATTTTTCATAAATGAAAGCGCTTTTGAAAGTTGTGTTTCAATAGTGCTTTCAGAGATGTTTAGTCGTTCTGAAATTACTTTGTTTGATAACCCTTCTTTACGACTTAAAATAAAAATTTCTTTTCGTTTAGGCGGTAGCTTATCTGTCAATTTATCAATATAATCTTCTAACAATTTCCGATCCACTTCTTTTTCTGTGTCATAGTCAGCAATTGTAGAATTCGTTTTAATATATTCACTGTACACAAACTTAACAGTCTGATGTTCATACTCATTCAATAGCATATTCTTAGCTATGGTACACAAATAAGAAATAAAAGATTTATCTGGATCTATTTTTTCTTTTGTATCCCAAATTTTAATGAAAGTACGCTGAACCAACTCTTCAGCCATATAGCTAAGTAATGGCTAGAATATAATGTCGTATTTTTTACCGTAATTGGCCAGTATGTTTGTTATACTACTTTTGAGGTTTTGAAAGCATAGATATGCGTTAAAAGGTATCCATTGATACTTTACTCTTTTCCACAATATCTCAATAA
>CANFFA010000002.1 GCA_947445425.1 Paludibacteraceae bacterium | reverse complement strand
TCTTCTCACGCATATTGAGATATTGATCATGCATCTCAATGGTGACAGTGTTTTCACCCATTTCTGAATTGACTTTTTTAACCAATTCTAGCATCAATTCTTTCCTTTGTTCAAAAAGATCGTGATCGTGGTCGCGAATGATATAACTCAAAGTAGATTTTTCAACTGTACCTTCCATATTCGTTAGGTGAAAAAAACCTTCATATCCTGTCGTGTTTTCAGGAGTTTCATGATTTGGCAGCATACCCACAAATTGTTGAGCAATTCGCATAGAATTGATCATCTTGCGATTAGCATATCCTGGATGAACATTGAGCCCATTAAAGGTGATTTTTGCTCCAGCAGCATTAAAATTCTCAAATTCCAATTCTCCAATTTCTCCACCATCAATGGTATAAGCCCATTCAGCATCAAATTTGGGTACATCAAAATAATCAGCACCTTGGCCTATTTCTTCATCAGGAGTAAAACCGATACGAATTTTTCCATGTTTAATCTCTGGATGAGCGATTAAATACTCCATAGCAGTGACAATGGCAGTAACACCAGCTTTGTCATCTGCACCCAGCAAGGTGGTACCATCGGTAACAATAATATCTTGCCCAATATATTGTAGGATGTCCGGATATTTTTTCGTGCTGAGTACAATGTTTTTATCAGCATTTAAGACGATGTCATTCCCATCATATTTCTCAACCACTCTGGCCTTTATATCTTCTGCACCCATATCAGGACTGGTGTCCAAATGCGATATGAAACCAATGGTTGGAACGCTATGGTTTACATTGGATGGTAAAGTTGCCATGATATACCCATTATGATCTAAATCAATATCTTGTAAACCAATAGATCTTAGTTCTTCAACAAGGTATTTCGCAAAAATGATTTGCCCAGGCGTACTGGGCGTCACTTTTGTACTATCGTCTGCCGTTGTGGTAAAGCTGATGTATTTAAAAAAACGTTCTGTTATATTCATTTGTAAATAATTTGCTAATTAAAAAATATGTAAATGTTTCAACGTATACCATGCAAAATTACTGAAAATTATAGCTGCTTTGCTTAATGATGGGTGTTTTTTTGTTAACAGAAGTACGGTTTAAAACTTTATAGTGAATATATGTCGTATTTTTGTAAACATATATTGACCTAAAAATGTTTCAAGGTTTCATATACTTCATCAATTATCAATTAAATAATCTGATTGCAAGATTCCATTTGCTAATTGTACCCTATTAATTATTCATTACTTTCCTCATGACATATCAACTCACTGATTTTCTCCCTACTACAAAAAAAGAACTTGAAATCCGTGGCTGGGATCAGGTAGATGTCGTCCTTTTTAGTGGCGATGCGTATATAGATCATCCTGCTTTTGGTGCAGCAGTAATTGGACGAATTCTCGAAGCACAAGGTTTACAGGTTGCCATTGTTCCTCAACCAAACTGGCGGGACGATTTACGTGACTTTAAAAAAATGGGGCGACCACGTCTTTTCTTTGCTGTTTCTGCAGGGAATATGGATTCAATGGTAAATCATTATACAGCCAACAAACGTTTGCGTTCTGATGATGCCTATTCTCCTGATGGAAAGCCGAATATGCGTCCGGATTATTGTACCATTACTTATTCACACATCATCAAAAAGCTTTATCCCGATGTACCCTTGGTAATCGGAGGAATTGAAGCTTCTCTTCGTCGTTATACGCATTACGATTATTGGTCTAATAAATTAATGCCTAGTATTTTGGTAGATTCTAAAGCGGATTTACTTGTATACGGTATGGGTGAAAAGCCAATTGTGGAGTTGGCAAAACAGTTGAAAGAGGGTAGGCTTTTTTCCGAAATTGTGGACATTGCACAAACCTCTATTTTATTAAAAGATGTTCCTGAACATCCTGAATGGAGTGACATTACCTTGGTGTCTCATGAAGTGTGTTTGAAAGATAAAAAACTTTATGCTTCTAATTTTAAGCATATTGAGCAAGAATCTAATAAGTATAGGGCAGATCGCTTGTTGCAAAAGACAGGTAATCGTTGGATAATTGTAAATCCACCTTATGATCCATTGAATGTGAAGGATTTAGATGCCTCTTATGATCTTCCGTATACCCGTTTGCCACACCCAAAATACAAGGGAAAAACTATTCCAGCGTATGAAATGATCAAATTCTCTGTGAATATACACAGAGGTTGTTTCGGGGGTTGTTCTTTTTGTACTATTTCTGCCCATCAAGGAAAACATATTGTTTCACGTTCAAAGGAATCGATTCTTAAGGAGGTCAAAAACATCACCCATATGCCTGATTTTAAAGGTTATTTGAGTGATCTTGGAGGGCCATCGGCGAATATGTACGGCATGAAAGGAAAGAAAATGCACATCTGTGCTCAGTGCAGAAAACCTTCTTGTATCTTCCCAACGGTTTGTTTTAATTTGAATACCGATCATACGCAGCTTTTGGATATTTATCGTTCTGTGGACAAAGTTCCAGGCGTTAAAAAATCATTTATTGGAAGTGGAGTGCGTTATGATATGCTTTTGAGTGATACAAAAGATCCTGAATCTAATAAAAGCCATGTTGAATATATAAAAGAGTTGGTAACCAATCATGTTTCTGGAAGATTGAAAATTGCTCCAGAACATACTTCTGATGTGGTATTGAACATGATGCGTAAACCAAGCTTTGAATACTTTGGGCAATTCAAACATCAATTCGACCGTATCAATCGTGAAGCGGGTCTGAACCAACAATTGATTCCTTATTTTATTTCCAGTCATCCTGGTTGTCACAATGAAGATATGGCGGAACTTGCTGTATTGACCAAGAAGTTTGATTTCAAATTGGAGCAGGTGCAGGATTTTACTCCGACACCTATGACTTTAGCCACTGAAATCTATTATTCAGGCTTTCATCCCTATACTTTAGAACCTGTATTTACGGCCAAAACAAAAGATGAGAAATTAGAACAACGTAAATTCTTCTTTTGGTACAAAGGTGAGTACAAAAACCATATTGTTAAAGACCTACAAAGATTGAAACGGCCCGATTTATTGAAAAAATTGTTTGATCGGTAATGTAGTAGAGACGCGATGCATTGCGTCTAAATCCGGAATAATGCATAACGTCTAAATCCGGAATAATACATTGCGTCTAAATCCGGAATAATGCATAACGTCTAAATCCGGAATAATGCATTGCGTCTAAATCCGGAATAATGCATAACGTCTAAATCCGGAATAATGCATTGCGTCTAAATGCCCCAAATTGCATTGAATTTCATATCATAGAGACGCAATGCATTGCGTCTCTACAATTACCCCAAATGCGGTAATTACCCCAAATGCGGTAATTTCCCCATTTCATAATACCTACACCATTCCTTCAATCCACATTCACCACATTTGGGCGAACGTGCCACGCATACATATCTTCCATGTAATATTAACCAATGGTGTGCTTTGGGAATAATGTCGGCAGGGATATGTTTTACCAATTGAAGTTCTGTTTGTAATGGATTTTTGGAGTTTTTCGTGAAACCAAGTCTTTCCGAGATACGAAAAACATGCGTGTCTACCGCCATAGTTGGTTGGTTATAGATCACCGAGGCAATGACATTGGCCGTTTTTCGACCGACACCTGGTAAAGTCTGAAGTGCCTCCACATCATCAGGTACCAACCCTCCAAAATCAGAAACCAACTTTTTAGCCGTTCCAACTAGGTATTTTGACTTACTACTGGGGTAGGAGATACTCCGTATATAATCAAAAATGACCTCATCATTACTTTCCGCCATCGTTTCAGGGGTGGGGAATGCTTCCATTAATTTTGGAGTAACCATGTTTACTCTTTTATCTGTGCATTGTGCCGAAAGAATAACGGCTATCAATAATCCAAAAGGATCATCATAGTGCAATTCGGTTTCTGCTATAGGCATGTTTTCTGTAAACCAATTGATTACATGTTTGAAACGCTGTTTTGTGGTCATTTTAATTGCGTTTGATTGAAATTTCTAATGCTGTATAACACTGAAACAATAAATTAAGTTTTCACTAAATTTATAGTAAAAAATGTCATTCTACTGCTCCTTTTTATTAATTTTGCAGACCAGAGCAATACTTGATTTAATCAAATTAAATGAATGAAGCTTATTCACACTTTCCTATTTCCCATTTAAGTTTTAAAAAGAATACATGGCACCCAAGAAACCAATTAAAAAGTCTCATAAGCCTGATAATGAATATACTATTGAACATAAAAGTTCACAGACACCTGAAAAAAAATCAGCGGTCGTAAATGACAAAAGCTTTTTTAAGAGCGCAAATCTATTTTTAAGAGATGAGAGGACCCACTTTATAATCGGACTATTTGTTCTGATTGCTGTATTGTTCTTATTTGTCTCTTTTATATCCTATTTCTTTACAGGTGCTGCCGATCAAAGTAAAATGGATCTGTCTTGGAGGGAATTGAGGCTATTGCGTGGAGAAATTCAAAATTGGGCCTCTGTCACAGGTGCTGTTTTTGCTGAGACTTTTATCAATAGGTGGTTTGGCGTTTCTGCATTTGCCTTTTTATATTTTGGTACGGTATTGGGACTACGTTTAATGAATGTTTCCCTAACATCCATTTGGAAGGCTTTTCTACATACTTTTTTTTGGCTGATTTGGATTTCTATTCTGCTAGGATTTGCCTTGTCTTCTTTTTATAAAGATTTTCTTTTCTTCTCTCCAGGAGGTCGCCACGGTGATTATGTAAGTAGTTTGTTAAATTCATTCTTTGGATTATCAGGTACTTTGATGATATTGCTTGGTACTTTTATTGCCTATTGGACAATCACTTCTAAATCAACTATTCCATATTTAAAAGGACTTTTCTCTCGAAAATCAAAAGCAGTTGAAAACATTGAGGAGCTTGAAGAATTTCCTGAGATTGAACCAACGATGGAAGCGAGTGTTGCTGTTGGTACAGAAATTATTCCTGAAGATTGGATTGTGAAAGCTCAAGATCAAGAAGAAGTATTGATCATAGAGCATAATCCTGAGCCAACACCAGAAGTGCTTTCAGCATCTGTTAATGAAGTACCTTTTGAAATTCAACAGATGGAAGAAGAGGCGATAGAAGATCCGATGGAAGAACTTGAAGTTCAAGAACCTCTTCCTATGGAAATTATACCTGGCGAGGATGACGATCCATTTTATAATCTTACAAAGTTAGGTAAATATGACCCCACTTTGGATTTGTCTCATTATCAGTATCCTACCATCGATTTGCTTAAAATGTATGGCAATGCAAATGATACGCAAATTGACATGGTGGAACAAAATGCCAATAAAAACCGTATTATCACCACTTTACAAAATTATGGTATCGAAATAGAAACCATTAAGGCTACTGTGGGTCCAACCATTACACTTTACGAAATTGTTCCTAAGGCGGGTGTGCGTATTTCTAAAATACGAAATTTGGAATACGATATTATGCTTAGTTTAGCGGCTACAGGTATCCGTATCATTGCTCCAATACCTGGAAAAGGGACCATAGGTATTGAGGTTCCTAACAGTGACCCTCAAGTAGTTTCTATGCACTCCATCATTGCCTCTAAAAAATTCACAGAATCAAAATTTGAGTTACCAGTCGCTTTTGGACGCACCATTACCAATGAAATTTTCATGGTGGATTTGGCCAAAATGCCTCACTTGTTGGTGGCGGGTGCTACTGGACAAGGTAAATCGGTTGGATTGAATGCCATTATTACCTCTTTACTTTACAAGAAGCACCCCTCTGAATTGAAATTGGTTTTGGTGGACCCGAAAAAGGTGGAGTTTAATATCTATGGGGATATTGAAAAACATTTCTTAGCTAAATTGCCCGATGGCGAAGATGCCATTATTACTGATACGAGCAAAGTTGTTGAAACCCTAAATTCACTTTGTAAGGAGATGGATGATAGATATGACCTACTTAAAAAGGCGCATGTCCGTAACTTAAAAGAGTACAACGAAAAGTTTACCAACCGTCAATTAAATCCAGAAAAAGGTCATCGTTTTTTACCTTACATTGTTGTAATTGTGGATGAGTTCGGTGATTTGATAATGACCGCTGGTAAAGAGGTAGAGATGCCGATTGCACGTATTGCTCAGTTGGCCCGTGCGGTTGGTATCCACATGATTATCGCTACGCAACGTCCTTCTGTAAATATTATTACAGGGGTAATTAAAGCCAACTTCCCTGCACGTGTTGCTTTCCGCGTATCTTCTATGATAGATTCTCGTACCATTCTAGATTCTCCTGGAGCCAACCAATTGGTGGGACGTGGTGATATGCTTTTCTCACAGGGTAGTGATTTAGTACGGGTACAATGTGCCTTTGTTGATACACCAGAAGTAGAAAACATTGTCAACCATATCAAGAAACAACAAAGTTATCCTACTGCTTTTTATTTACCTGAATACATACGTCCGGACGGGGAAGGGATTGATTCTAGCTCAGTAGATATGTCTAAACGCGACCCACTTTTTGAGGAAGCAGCACGATTGATAGTGGCGAATCAACAGGGTTCTACGTCCCTCATTCAACGTAAATTCTCCATCGGTTATAACCGTGCAGGTCGTATTGTAGATCAATTGGAAGTAGCTGGAATTATCGGCCCATTCGAAGGTAGTAAAGCACGTCAAGTACTCGTCATGGACGATTATCATTTAACTCAAATTCTCAATAACCTGTAATTTAGTGTTTAGTGATTAGTGTTTAGTGATGGATGTGAATTACTAATCATTAAACACTAATCGTTAATCACTAATCGTTAATCACTAATCGTTAAACACTAATCGTTAATCACTAATCACTAATGACTCATGTTTAAAAAAGTAATCTTTCCATTTCTAATGCTTTCATTCTTGTTTCAAACCATTAATGCCCAGTCGAGTACAGATGCAGAAAAGGCTATTGAAGAATTACTCAGCAGTGTTAAAACTAATGCTGTTAAGACAGATTTTAAATTATCCAGCAAAGAAAAAAATGAATTAGTAACCCAAAATGTTTCTGGTACTTTTACCATGAAAGGTGATAAATTTGTTTTGGATATGCCTGTGATGAAGGCCTATTTTGATGGTAAAACGCAATGGTCCTACTTTACCCACAACAATGAAGTCTCCATTACAGAACCTTCTGAAAAGGAACTTTCTGAGACCAATCCGATGGCAATCTTATCGGCTTATAAATCGAAATGTAATTTCTCTTTTTCTGATAAATCAAAATCTACCCAGAATCACTGTATTGAAATGGTTCCCAAGTTAAAGAAAAATGATATTGTTAAAATTGAAGTGCAAATAAACAAAACCACTGATAATCTCGTTTCTATAAAACTTACCAATAAAAATGGGGGTAGTTCACTCCTTACGCTCACCAATTACCAAAAGGATCTAAAAATTCCTGATAATACTTTCGTCTTTAATTCAGCAAAATATAAAAAAGTAGTTATTAACGACTTAAGATAATGATTAGTGTTTAGTGATTAGTGTTTAATGATAAGTGAGACTTACTAATCATTAATCGTTAATCACTAATCGTTAATCACTAAACACTAGTCGTTCATCACTCATCATTAAACACTAATTTTCATGATAGAAAAAGTACGTTGCCTAATCATAGGCTCAGGACCAGCTGGTTATACCGCTGCAATTTACGCTTCACGCGCCAACCTTTCTCCATTAATGTATGAAGGCATGCAACCTGGCGGTCAATTAACAACAACTACTGAAGTTGAGAATTTTCCAGGTTATCCTGAAGGGACTACAGGTACTGCCCTTATGGAAGATTTACGCAAACAAGCGGAACGTTTTGGTGCTGATATCCGTTTTGGCACAGTAACAGCAACAGATTTATCCTCTGCTCCTTACAAAGTGACCATTGATGGTGAAAAGATTATTGAAGCAGATACTATCATTATTTCAACAGGTGCGACTGCTAAGTATTTAGGATTACCTGACGAGCAAAAATATGCTGGTTCAGGTGTCTCTGCTTGTGCAACTTGCGATGGTTTCTTCTATCGTAAAATGACTGTTGCTGTTGTTGGTGGTGGGGATACTGCTTGTGAAGAAGCCATTTATCTTGCTGGATTAGCGTCAAAGGTTTTTCTGATCGTACGTAAAAATATTCTACGTGCTTCAAAAATCATGCAAGACCGCGTTTTAGAAAATCCAAAAATTGAAGTGCTTTTCGAATGTGAAACACTCGGTTTAACAGGCGATAAAGTGGTACAAGGTGCCAATTTAGTGAAACGTCGTGGTGAATCTGATGAATCACAATTGCACATTGATATTGATGGATTCTTCCTTGCTATCGGTCATAAACCGAATTCTGATATTTTTAAACCTTGGATTGAAACAGATGAAGTGGGTTATATTCAAACCGTTCCTGGAACTCCTAGAACGAATGTAGCAGGTGTTTTTGCATCTGGAGATGTGGCAGACCCACACTATCGTCAGGCAATTACTGCTGCTGGTAGTGGCTGTCAGGCTGCTATTGAAGCAGAACGTTACTTGTCTGAAAAAGGACTTTAGGATTATTTACAATTTAATTATTTGCAATTTACAATTTAATGATTCACTCTGATTTTGTAACTTGTAAATGTAACTTTTTGTCAATGGCAAACGAAGGGATGGTGCTCCGCACTGAACATTTAGTTAAGAAATACGGTAAACGAACGGTTGTAAACGATGTTTCTATTGAAGTGAAGCAAGGTGAAATCGTTGGATTGTTGGGGCCAAATGGTGCTGGTAAAACGACGACTTTCTATATGACAGCTGGCTTGGTAGTTCCCAATGACGGTAAAATTTTCTTGAATAATGAGGATATTACCAAGTTTCCTGTTTATAAAAGGGCACAGCATGGTATTGGCTACCTTGCGCAAGAAGCTTCTGTTTTTCGTAAAATGTCGGTGGAAGATAACATCAAATCGGTGTTGGAAATGACTAAATTTACGAAGGAGCAACAAAAAGAGAAGCTGGAGATTTTAATTGATGAGTTCAATTTGGGACATGTCCGTAAAAATCTTGGAGATAGACTTTCTGGTGGCGAACGTAGACGTACCGAAATTGCCCGTTGCTTGGCCATTGAACCTAGTTTTATCATGTTGGATGAACCCTTTGCTGGGGTAGATCCAATCGCCGTTCAAGATATTCAAGATATTGTTTGGAAGTTGAAAGAGAAAAATATTGGAATTCTCATAACCGACCATAATGTTGATGAAACACTTACCATTACCGATCGAGCCTATTTACTTTTTGAAGGGCGTATATTATTCCAAGGTACTTCACAGCAATTAGCAGACAATCCAGTGGTGAGAGAGAAGTATTTGGGACGTGATTTTGAATTGAAGACCAAAACTAGAATATCTTAGGTTTTATTCTTAATATATAGGACTACTCGTTGTTTAGAACGCAAATTACGCAAGTTTTCGCAAATAAGATTGACTTAATTTGCGTTGATTTGCGTAATTTGCGTTCTGAAACTGTCGACAATTATTTGCGTTCTCATTTAATAGAGTATTAATAAAAGATTTATTCCCATGCAAAATGCCTCACTCACCATATTAGGTTGTGGTTCATCTTTACCAACGCGTAAGAATTTTCCTAGCGCACAAATACTTGAAATTCGCGACAAGCAATTTCTAATTGATTGTGGAGAAGGAACGCAAATTCGAATGCGTCAAATGGGGGTGAAAACGAATCGTTTGGGCCATGTCTTTATTTCACATCTGCATGGTGATCACTGTTTTGGTTTGATTGGATTGATATCAAGCTTTGGAATGCTCAACAGAACTGCCGATCTACACATCCATGCACAGGCAGATTTAGAAAAAATTCTTGAGCCACAGTTGGCCTATTTTTGTGCTGAGCTACCTTTTAAAGTTGTTTTTCATGCTATCAATCCCCGTAAGCACGAATTAATTTTTGAGGATAGAAGTGTCCAGGTTTTTTCAATTCCTCTGAAGCACCGTGTTCCCTGTTGTGGATTTTTGTTTGAAGAAAAACCAAGAGATAGACATATTATTCGGGAAATGATTGATTTTTATAATATCCCAACTTGGAGAATTCCTAAAATTAAGCAAGGAGAGGATTTTATTACTGAGGAAGGTGAAGTGATTTCCAATGCAGATTTGACCATTTCGAGTGAAGTACCCAAACGTTTTGCTTATTGTTCAGATACAGCTTACTCCGAAAAAATTGTTCCCATTGTTCAAGGAGTCGATTGTCTTTATCATGAAGCCACTTTTATGGAGGATGAATTACTTCGGTCCAAACAAACTCAACATTCAACAGCACGGCAGGCAGCAGAGATAGCCAAATTAGCCAATGTGAAGAAGTTGATTATTGGACATTATTCTGCCCGCTATTCGAATCAAAATGAGTTGTTGAGGGAAGCCCAACTTGTATTTGAAAATACGATTTTGGGTGAGGATATGACGGTTTATGAAATTTGAAATGGATGTTATACAACAAAAAAAGCGAGTATTTACTCGCTTTTTTTGTTACTGTATGGTTTCATTTATTTTTTAGTAAAAATGCTTTTGAAGATACTTGCAAATTTGAATCCTGTTTGTAGTCCATTTAGGATTTTTATACCTTTGTAAATGGTCCTAATCATGCTGATCGTTTTTGAAATGGGTGATATGATCTCTTTGCTTAAATCTGAAATTTGAAGTTTTTGTTCTTCAATTTCTTCTTTCAATACAGATTTATGAGTTATTAATGCTTCTAAGCTTCCGTAGATTTTTTTTTGTTTTGAGTTTGTATCCATAGTTTAATTTCGCTTTAATTCAATAAAAGATTGGATAGAAATTTTACCAAGGGGTTTATAATCAGTTGTTTTCTGAATACGACCAACAAAGCAATAAGAATCAAATAAAAGCTTGAGATTACAGTGTAACTTAAAGCCATACTGCCAAGTATGCTCTCCAGAGCAAATGCCAATGCGAAAAAGAGGTAGAATAATGCACCAGAACTTAACAATAGAATCAAAATTAAAAGTAGCAGAGTTGATAGTAGAATGCTTAGTTTCTCTATTAATTTAACGATGGTATACTCAATATTTAATGCCAGGAATTTCTTTATGGCTGTGTAAAGATCTTGAAACTGATTGCTTGACTGTTGATTGTTTAGCATATTGATATGTGATTAAATATCTGATTCACTAGCATTTGATTTTATTTCATCAATAAAATCATTCAAATCATCCTCACCCAGTTTAATGCCTCTTTTTTCTAAGGCTGCTGCAATTTTCCGCCTAGTCTCTTCACCACTTTGAGGAGCAAAAAGTACACCCAATGCACCACCAACTGCTGCACCACCCAGAAAAGCTGCTATAAGTCCTACTGATTTGTTCATGAGTAAAGAATGTGCTAATTTATTAATATGCCTATGTGCCAATTTCTGGCATTGAAGCAGCCGTTTGAAATGTTAAATTTAATCCTATTCTGGATTATATCCGAAGCTCCTTAGTTTGATATCCTTGTTTCTCCAATCTTTTTCAACCTTCACAAAAAGCTCTAGGAATACTTTTTTGTCAAAGAACAGTTCCATGTCTTTACGCGCTTCAGTACCCACTTTTTTTAATGATTTCCCACCATGGCCTATGATGATGCCCTTTTGAGAATCGCGCTCTGCATAAATCACTGCATTGATGCGAATTAACTTATCACCTTCTTCAAATTGTTCTACTTCAACCTCTACGGAATATGGAATCTCTTTGTCGTAATTGGTGAGTATTTTTTCCCGTATGATTTCTGTTACAAAAAAACGAGCAGGTTTATCAGTCAATTGGTCTTTGTCGAAAAATGCTGGGGATTCAGGTAATAAATCCTTAACACGTTTAAACAAGGGCTCGATGTTGAACTTTTCAATGGCTGAAACTGGATAAATTTCTGCATGAGGCAAAAGAATTTTCCATTTATCGACCAATGCGATCAGTTTAACTTCGTCAATTAAATCTATTTTGTTGATAATGAGAATAAGGGGTGCTGGATTAAGTTTTACTTTTTCTACAAAATCTTCATTCTTTTCATAAGTGTCAAAAACATCCGTTACATACAATAGAACATCAGCATCTGTTAAGGCAGACCTTGAAAATTTCAACATCGATTCTTGAAGGCGGTAATTGGGTTTTAATACGCCAGGGGTGTCTGAATAAACAATTTGAAAATCTTCGCCATTGACAATCCCTAAAATGCGATGACGGGTAGTTTGTGCCTTTGAAGTGATGATAGAGATTCTTTCGCCTACCAATGCGTTCATGAGTGTAGATTTTCCAACATTTGGATTTCCTACTATATTTACAAATCCTGCTTTATGCATAGTTTTTTTATTTCAAGTTACGAGTTACAAGTTGACGAGTCACATATTATTTTGGGGCTAATTGGAGAATAAGTTAGTTGAATTTTGGGACTAACTTAATGCTACAATTCTAATGTATCCCCAATTATTAATTATTAATTGTGAATTATTAATTATTTCGTCTTCTTCTGTCCGCGAGTCTTTGGTTTCTTGTATTTTATTTTCATCGATTCAGCACGACGTACTTTCATGTTCACCTTTTTGTTTTTATCACTTTTTTCATGAAATGCTGCTCCGCCTTCTTCCTTTTTAGGAATAGTGACCAAGGTATTTTTCATTTTTACTTGTGGTAACTCATCATCAGTTAAGACCTTTGATACTTCTACCTCGGTAGGCATTGCCATGGTACGAATTTTTCGGCTCATCAAAGTTTCAATGGCAGTACGATATTCAGTATCTGCTTTGGTGATGAAGGTAATTGCCACACCATTTTTGTCTGCTCTACCCGTTCTACCGATACGGTGCATATAATTTTCTGGGAGATCAGGTACATCAAAGTTTACAACGTGAGATACATCCGAAATGTCAAGTCCACGGGCTACGATATCAGTAGCAATAAGCATTCTAACAGAGTTGTCCTTGAAGTTGTTTAAGCTTAAGAATCTATTATTTTGTGATTTGTTGGAGTGAATCACACCCACTTGTTCCGGAAATTTACTGTCAATTTCTTCGTAAAGTGCATCCGCTAATTTCTTGGTAGAGGTAAATACCAATACCTTTGAAAAGTCTGGATTGTTCACCAATAGATTTTCCAAAAGATTTACTTTCGTGAAAAAATTTGGAACTTTGAATCCAATTTGTTTTATGTTTTCCAAAGGCGTTCCTGTTGGAGCAGCCTCTATTTCAACAGGTTCTGTGAAGAAATCAGCAACCAAATCTTTCAATTCACTTGAAATCGTAGCCGAGAACATTAGGTTTTGTCTTTTGGTGGGCAATAAATCGATTACACGTATTAATTGCGGACGAAAACCGAGGTTCAACATCTCATCTACTTCATCAATGATAAAGCGTTTAATGGATTTTAATTTCACACTTCCATTTAAAACAAAATCTAATAGTCGACCAGGAGTTGCCACCAATACGTCTACGCCATTTGCTAAAAGTGGGGTTTGTCTAACCATATTAACTCCTCCAAATACGCCTACCACACGAGTGTTCATGTAGGTGGTTAGTTTTTCAACCTGTTCTACCACTTGTACTACCAACTCGCGTGTAGGCACTACAATTAAAATCTGTGGATGTTTTTCCTTGGTGTATTTCCATTGGCGTAAACAGGGTAGGAGATAGGCTATTGTTTTCCCAGTTCCGGTTTGCGCAATTCCCACTACATCACGACCAGACATGATTACAGGGAATGCCCTTTCTTGTATGGTGGTAGGTTGTGTTAACTTTAAGTCATTCAGCGCATTCAGTAGCGGATTCTGGAGGTTTAAATCAGTAAAATTCATTTATATATTTTGTTATTAAATCGAATACAAAGATAGTCTTTATTCGGCAATAAATAGGAAATGTGGATTAGTCTAGCTGCTTATTTATACGGCTTGAATTTGACAATAAAAAAAAGAGCCGCCACACTCACGTGCATCGACTCTTTAACTGATTTTGAACTGATATTTATTTATTCAGCTACTACTTCGAAAGCAACATCAATTGTTACTTCTTTGTGTAGTTTTAATGTAGCTGTATATGAACCAATTTCTTTAACTGCATCTTTGATAAGGATAACTTTGCGATCTACTGCATAGCCTGCTTTTTCAAATGCGTCAGCCACTTGGATTGGACCAACAGCACCAAAGATTTTACCTGTTGTACTTGTTTTGGCACCTACAGTGATGGTTACGCCTTTCAATTTCTCAGCCAATTCTAAGCTTTCGTTTTTGATGCGTTCCAATTTATGAGCACGTTGTTTTAAATCTTCAGCCAACATTTTTTTAGCAGAACTTGTTGCCAAGATTGCTTTTTTTGTTGGGATCAGAAAGTTACGTCCGTAACCCGACTTCACGTTAAGGATATCGCCTTTGTAACCTAAATTGATTACGTCTTCTTTCAATATAATTTCCATTCTTTTTCCTCCTGTTTATTATTTCATTAAATCGGTTACATAAGGAAGCAACGCAATGTGACGTGATCTTTTAACCGCTTGAGCTACTTTACGTTGAAATTTCAATGAAGTACCTGTAAGACGACGTGGAAGAATTTTTCCTTGTTCGTTCAAGAATTTTTTCAAAAATTCAGGATCTTTGTAGTCAATGTAACGAATACCGCTTTTTTTGAAACGACAGTATTTTTTCTTTTTAACATCAACTGAAGGTGGAGTCAAATATCTGATATCTCCGTTGTTTGCTGCCATGTCTTAGTTCTCCTTTACTTCTTTAGATTTAACACTCTTTCTTTTTTCGGCGTACTCGAACGCGTATTTGTCCAAACGGAACGATAAGAAACGAAGAACACGCTCGTCGCGACGGAATTGAACTTCCAACGCAGCAACAATTGTTGGCTCAGCATCGAACTGTAGTAACGAATAAAAACCAGAAGATTTCTTTTGGATTGGATACGCTAATTTGCGTAGACCCCAATTTTCTTCATTGGTAATAGTCGCACCATTTTCTATTAAAATGGCTTTGAATTTTTCTACCGCTTCCTTCATCTGTACATCAGACAAAACGGGAGTTAAAATGAAAACGGTTTCATAATGATTTAACATACTCTTTGTTAGCTTTTTAGTAATTAATACTTAGTTTTTATTAAAGCGGGGCAAAGGTACGAATAATTATTTGACTGACAAGGGCTCTGCGTAATTTACTTTGTTTGAATTTGAATTTATCTATACGGATAATTATTGTGTTCTGTTATTTTTTAGTGGAATTGATGAATTTACTTTCATATTGCTATATTTATATCATTTTCATATTGAATAAATATCATTTTGATTATTTATTGTCCTGATTTAAGTGAATTAGAACTTTTTGTGTCGATTTTTGTCATTAAATGTTGCTTATTTGCTGTCAAATGTGTACTTTTGCACCAAACTAAAAAACTCAAAAACTTATTTATGTTAGACATTGGATTAACCACGTTTATGATTCTGGCAACCAGCTTAGTGATGCTGATGACGCCTGGTCTTGCCTTCTTTTATGGAGGTTTAGGAAGTAAGAATAATATCTTGAGCATCATGATGCAGAGTTTCGTTTCTATGGGAATAGGAACTATACTATGGTTTGCTTTTGGATATTCAGTTTGTTTTAGTGGCAATATGCATGCTGGAACAGATTTCTTTGGAATTTTTGGTAATTTTGATAAAGCTTTTTATCATGGAATTACTCCTTCTACGCTTTACTCTCCTACGAAACGTTTCCCTGAGTACATCTTTATTGCCTACCAAATGATGTTTGCCATCATTACACCAGCCTTGATTACGGGTGCATTTATCAATCGTGTCAATTTTAAATCTTATATTCTATTTCTGATTCTTTGGCAAGTCTTTGTATATTACCCTTTTGTTCACATGGTTTGGGGTGGTGGATTATTGGCTGAATGGGGGGTTTTTGACTTCGCTGGAGGGATTACCGTACATGCTACTGCTGGTTTTGCAGCTTTGGCATCTGTATATTTTGTAGGTAAAAGACGTGAAAAGTCTGACCCTAATAATATTCCTTTGGTTGCAGTGGGAACTGCTTTATTATGGTTTGGTTGGTATGGTTTTAATGCAGGGAGTGAATTGGCTGTGAATTCAGTTACTATTTCTGCCTTTTTAAATACCGATACAGCTGCTTCTTTTGCTGCCATTACTTGGTTAATTATTGAATGGAATACAGATAAGAAAAAGCCTACCTTTATTGGCTTAATGACTGGTGCTGTTGCAGGATTAGCCACTATCACACCAGCAGCGGGTTATGTTGATATCTATTCTTCCGCTATCATTGGGGTTATTGCCGCCATTGGTTGTTTTTTAGCTGTGAAATTCAAAGAGCACAAAGGTTGGGATGATGCCTTAGATGTTTGGGGAGTACACGGTATGGGTGGTGTTATTGGTACAATCTGTTTAGGATTTTTTGCCAATAGCTCTATTAATGCTGCAATACCGAATGGTTTGCTTTTTGGTGGTGACGGAATGCTTTTGTTTAAAGAAGTTGTGGCTATTTTATTGGCTGTGGTTTATGGATTCCTATTCACCCTATTATTATTTAAAGTTATCAATCATTTCATTCCTGTTCGCGTTACAGAAGATGATCTAAGTCTTGGTCTGGATTTGGCGCATCATGGTGAAGTGGCAAGGTCGCATTAATGAATGGACTGAATATTTAAGTTTAAAGGCAACGTTTTCTAACTTTAGAAAATGTTGCTTTTTTTGTATTCGAGAGTATCGTCTTGATTACTTTAATTTTGAAATTAAATGCGTACTTTTGAATAATTATTAAGAACATCCTATGTTGCAAAATTTCATCGCCACCCGCATCACTGATCAATTACCCTTTGAACCGACTGAACAACAGGTTCAATTAATTGGTCTGTTAGGAGAATTTTTGATGTCTACAGATAAGGATAAAGTTTTCCTTTTGCGGGGGTATGCCGGTACTGGTAAGACCTCTGTTGTTAGTGCATTGGTAAGGGCATTGAACGAATTGAAACAAAAAACAATGTTGATGGCACCTACGGGTAGGGCTGCTAAAGTAATTGCAGGCTATTCTGGTTTTCCAGCTTTTACCATTCATAAAAAAATATACAGACAGAAATCGATGTCTGAATTCCGATTTCAATTGGCTGATAATTTGTATGCTCATACACTTTTTATTGTTGATGAAGCATCGATGATCTCAAATTCGGGTAGCGAAACGGCTTTTGGATCTGGTCGCCTGTTGGATGATTTGATTCAATTTGTCTATGGCGGCACTGGTTGTAGTTTATTGTTGTTGGGCGATACGGCTCAGTTACCGCCTGTAATGCAACCGCATAGCCCGGCATTAGAGCCTGATAAACTATTGGGCTATGGTTTACAATTACATACATTTACGCTCACGCATGTAGTGCGTCAAGCCCTGGAAAGTGGAGTTTTACACAATGCGACCTTACTTCGTCAATTGCTTGTAGAAGAGCGCACTACTGATTTTCCTCATTTTGAATTAGAGGGATTTCCGGATATCAAACGCTTGGATGGTATGGAATTGATTGATGAGATCCAACGTGCTTATGATGGAGTGGGAGTGGAGGATACAATTGTGGTGACTCGTTCGAACAAGCGAGCCAATATGTATAACAATGGGATTCGGGCCAGAGTGATGATGAAAGAAGATGAGCTTACCAATGGTGATTTGCTGATGGTTACCCGTAATAATTACTTTTGGAATAAACCATATAAGGAGATTGATTTTATTGCCAATGGCGATGTTTTAGAGGTACTCAGGGTTCGGAAGCACTATGAGATTTATGGTTTTCATTTTGTGGATTTAAGCTTACGTTCTTTAGACTACAATTGGGAAATTGATGCTAGAATTTGGATGGATGCCCTTCAGGCAGAATCGCCAGCACAGATGAATGAAATGACCAATCAACTTTTTAATGCAGTTGCCGAAGATTATCCAGAAATAACTACAAAACGAGAAAAATTTAAGAAAGTCTTTGAAAATGAGTTTTATAATGCTTTACAAGTTAAATTTGCTTATGCTGTAACCTGTCATAAAGCGCAGGGTGGGCAATGGAAAAAGGTATTTGTAGATCCTGGACAGATTGCAGATGATCAACTGAATAGTGATTTTTACCGATGGTTGTATACTGCATTAACCCGAGCCAGTGAAACGGTTTATCTTGTCAATTTTCCCGAGAAAAGTTTTTCATAGCTGCTGAAAGTTAAAATTTTAATGTTTTGCTCAAAAAAAATAAATTATCTTTGTCATTCTTTCCTCTAATTTAAAATAGTTTCACATTTTTAGGTACAATAATTTATGAATAGATTGAAAATATTTACTCTTTCGATTGTTTGTTTTCTTGTTTTTATTTCCATTTCATCTAAAGCTCAGCAAAGTGCTACTTTGTATTACATGGAAAATGCGCCAGTTCGTAATTCTCTGAATCCTGCCTTTCAACCCTTAAGTGAAATGTATGTTGGTTTTTATCCTATTGGATTTAATCAACTAAAAGTAGGTGCTACTCCCTTGTCTATTAATGATATGATTTATTTTAGGAATGGTCAAAATTCCTTTTTAAATCCTTTTGCTTTTAATGGGATGTCCAACTTTTACAACAATTCTAAATCACCTACTTTAATGGGGAACAGTGCTCAAGTTAATTTTATTAATATGGGCTTTCGTACTGCTGATACCTATACAACTTTATCGGTAAGTCAAAGAATGGAATCAGACCTCCGAATTCCAGGCGACTTTAAGAAATTGGCCTTGTTGGGAAATACACAATCGCAAAATGGTGTTTGTAATTTTAACACATTGGGTTATAATTTAACGTCTTACCTCGAAATTGCCTTCGGGAGTTCAACAATTATTGATCAAAAATTGACATTGGGTGGAAAAGCCAAAATCTTGATTGGACAATTGAAAGTAAAGGGTGAAAATTCAGCTTTGGATTTGAATATTGAGTCCAATCAATGGTCTTTAAAAGGTCAGGGAGAAGCTACAGTTTCCGGTCCATTTGGATTTCCAGAACAGGGTATGAGTCAAGTTATCCCAGCGGTAGAGAAATCGCTTCCAACCTTCATTAAACCTTATGGTGTTGGAATTGGTCTTGATTTTGGTGCAGTTTATAAGCTGGACGATAAAATAACCCTTTCTGCTGCCATTACTGATCTTGGATTTATCTCATGGCGGGTGGATGCCAGAAAAATCGCCTATAGTATTGATTATAAATCAGTAAATCCTGGTGATTTTTCTTCTCCTGCAAAGTTAACCGATGCCGTTTTTACTGGTGGTAAAAGTTCAAGTAATCAAAATGAAATTGCTCCATTTACGTCATTTACGAATGCCAATTTAAATTTAGGTGGCGAATATGGATTTAAAGATAGTACGATGAGTGTGGGATTGTTCTCAAGAACAATGTTTAGATATAAAAGTGTTTATGAGGAAATTACGCCATCCTATAATTATCACCCCAATGAATGGTTGAATGTATCCACTTCTCTTTCCTTTTTAAATTTTAGGCCGAGTAATTTAGGACTTGGTCTTGGATTAAGGACTTATTTTCTACATTGGCTATTGACGACTAATTATATTCCTCAAAGCTATGCTAGTAGAGGAAATGTAGTATCACCCTACAATCCAGGTGGAATGAATGTCTCTTTGGCACTTAATTTTGTAATCGGTAACCCTGAATATGATTTTAAACGCAAAAAAGACGCTGATAATGATGGGATTTCAGATTATCTAGATAAATGTCCTGATACCCCAATTGCGTCTCGTAGAAAGGTAGATAAAAATGGTTGTTTGCTGGATAGTGATAAAGATGGTGTTCCTGATTATTTGGATAAATGTGCTAAAACACCAGCAGCAGCCATCGGAAAAGTGGATAGCGTTGGTTGTCCACTGGATACTGATGGTGATGGTGTAGTTGATTATTTAGATAAATGTCCAGATACCCCATTGGAAGCGAACGGTAGGGTGGATGTACACGGTTGTTTAACAGATGCCGATAAAGATGGTGTGCCAGACTATTTGGATGAATGTGATACTCCCGCTTCAGCCATAGGAAAAGTGGACAGTGTGGGTTGTCCATTGGATACAGATGGTGATGGAGTTCCTGATTATGTTGATAAATGTCCAAAGACGCCAGTCGCAGCCAAAGGTTTTGTTGATGACAATGGATGCCCTATTGATTCGGATGCTGACGGTGTACCTGATTATATTGATAATTGCCCTACAATTGCAGGTGTGGCTGATAATGAAGGTTGTCCTGAAATTAAGAAAGAGGTAAAAGTGTTGTTTCAGAAAGCTTTGGAAGGTATTCAATTTGAATCGGGTAAGGTAGCCATTGATCCAAGTTCCTTTGCTCTTTTAGATCAAATCTTTAAAGTGTTAATTGAAAATCCTGGATATTTGATTGATATTCGTGGTCATACTGATAATTCAGGGGCACCAGCTGTTAATTTAAAGTTATCAGAAAGCCGTGCAGATGCCGTTCGTAATTATTTAATCAAAAAAGGTGTTTCTAAAAAACGTATCAGTTCACAAGGAATGGGCGATAGTAAACCGATTTCTGATAACGAAACAGAGGAAGGACGCGCCAAGAATCGCCGCGTGGAATTTGTGGTGATCTTTGAAGAGAATGCTAAAGAGTAGTTTTATTCATAAAATCGCGAAAAGAACTTGGTTTTGTGCCACTGTTTTAATACTTTTGCGGACAAAATGAAAATGTTTAAAAGTTGAAGCGTGTACTTGTTTACCCGCCAACTTGTTTACTTAATATAATATACAAAAAAATGGGAAGAGCGTACGAGTATCGAAAAGCAACTAAAATGAAACGTTGGGGTAATATGGCCCGCGTTTTCACGAAATTAGGAAAACAAATCACCATAGCAGTCCGTGAAAGTGGGCCAGAAGCTGATACCAATCCGCGATTGAGGGTACTCATTCAGCAATCGAAAAAGGAGAACATGCCCAAAGAAAATGTGGAGCGTGCTATCAAAAAAGCAATTTCGAAAGATGAAGCTGATTACAAAGAAGTTGTCTATGAGGGTTATGGTCCAAATGGTATAGCCATTGTAATTGAAACTGCTACAGATAATCCTACCCGTACCGTTGCCAACATTCGCAGTTATCTTACTCGTAATGGAGGTTCATTGGGGACTTCTGGATGTTTGCAGTTTTTATTTGATCACAAATGTGTATTCAAAATTGCTCCTAAAACAGGTGTCTCACTAGAAGATTTAGAACTAGAATTAATCGACTTTGGGGTGGATGAATTGGTGGAGGATGAGGATGGTATCATTCTTTATGGAGAATTCCAATCCTACTCATCTATTCAAAAACACCTAGAAGAGAATGGATTTGAAATCTTTAGTGCGGAGTTTGAACGTATTCCAAATGATATGAAAGAGCTTTCTGAGGAACAAAAAGCTCAAGTAGTAAAATTACTTGATAAAATTGAAGATGACGAAGATGTTCAGAACGTGTTTCACAATATGATTGAATAGTGATTAGTGTTTAGTGATTAACGATTAGTAAAAAAGGGTCAGCAGTAAAAAACTGTTGACCCTTTTTTTGTCGTTTGTCGTTTATCGTTAAACGTTAATCACTAAACACTAATCACTAATACTGCTCTTTTTCATTTGGAAAATCACCAGATTTTACATCCGCAACATAATGTTCAATAGCCTCATTCATAATGCCTTGTAAGTTGGCATAACGACGTAGGAAGCGTGGTGAAAAATCCTGTGTCAGTCCAATCATATCGTGCAGTACCAATACTTGTCCATCTACTCCACCGCCAGCACCAATTCCTATGATGGGAATGCTTAATTCTTTAGCAACTCGTTCAGCTAATTTAGCAGGTATTTTTTCTAGTACGATGGCAAAACAACCAGCATCCTCTAAAAGGTGGGCGTCACGTACCAATTTTTCTGCTTCATTGTCTTCTTTTGCCCTAACGGCATAGGAGCCGTATTTATTAATGGATTGTGGCATTAATCCCAAATGTCCCATAACGGGTATTCCAGCACTGAGTACTCTTTTTACCGATTCGATAATTTCTTCTCCACCTTCCAATTTTAAGCAGTCACCATGTGTCTCTTTCATGATACGGATGGCAGAGGATAAAGCTTCTTTTGAATTCCCTTGATAAGTTCCAAAGGGCATATCCACCACCACCAATGCACGTCTTACTCCTCTTACAACAGATTTTGCCAGAAATATCATCTGGTCCAATGTAATGGGTAAGGTCGTGCTATTTCCACACATTACATTCGAAGCAGAATCTCCCACCAGTACAATATCAACCCCACCCTGATCTACAATGCTTCCCATAGTATAATCATAAGCGGTGATCATACTTATTTTCTCCTTGCGCATTTTCATCTCCAATAAGCGTTGGGTAGTGACCCTTCTGAAATCCTCTTGATGTATAGACATACTTAGTTCTTTTTGATTGAAATTAAACCTTGCAAAGATATGTATTAAATGTGCAAATCACAATCATACTTTATGTTGATAGTGATTCAATATGTATAAACCCAAACTCGTTCTCAATGTAGTAATTGAAATTACTGACCAAAAGGTTTTTGAGTATTGCATTGAATATTATCTCCTGGTGAAACCTTAAGGTAGTTGCAGAAAAATTGATAATAAGCATAACGATAGCTTGTTTTCTCTAAATCAATCCCTTTTCCACACTCTACACCGCCATTAATCACGTTTACAGTAGCACCAAATCCTGGAAATCTACCTTTTGTTAAGTCATTTTCATTCGGCTTCCAATTGCCCACCATGATGTCATGACAAGAAGGTTTGGGATATTGTGGTGTCATCCAAAACCACAAAGCAGAGGTAAATGACAATACTGGATCCCTTGAAATTAATTCAGGATGTGCTAATAAACTGTCTTTTGTACCAAACCATGCCTCACTGAATTGTCCGTAATTGTAATTCCAACTCAATTGTTTGGGTCCTCTTCCAAAATAGCTTTTTCCAATGACTGCTGGGTAGTTTTTTTTAGTAGAATCAATATAGTTAATATTTTGATCATTTTGTTGCTCCTCTATAAAATAAAGTCCCCATTTGAAATACCCACCTTCAGCATCTTTCCAGCCACCACTGGTCTCTTGGGCAATATTGGCAAGAAAGGCTGCCAACTCACGTTTTTGAGTTTGAATATCCCCTTTTAGAAATTCTGGAAAATACTTTACCGCAATTTGAAAAGATTTAAAAGAGTAAAAATCAAACTTGCTTTTCTTAGAATTTAGCTTACCACAACCCACTCGATTGGGAAACAGTTCATTCCATTTTTTTTCATTTAAATGGAGTTCTAAAT
>CANFFA010000001.1 GCA_947445425.1 Paludibacteraceae bacterium | reverse complement strand
TAATCTTCTGCATCAAAAAAGATAATATCCACACCAATGTTGGGTGATTTTTGACCCATTAGCCTTGCCATTTCTAATAAAATACCTACGCCACTGGCGCCATCATTTGCCCCCATTACGGCTTGTTTGTGATTCGCTGGGTTGGGGTCATTATCAGCCCACGGGCGGGAATCCCAGTGTGAGAAAAGGAGTACACGGGTAGTGGCTTTTGGATTGTAACTGCCAATGATATTGATCGTGTGTAAGGTTAGGCCATCATAACCTTGTAAATCGGCTTTTTGTTCTATAACTTCTGCTCCAAAATGTTTTAATTGGCTCGTTAGATAATTGGCACAAGATTGATGTGCAGCGGAATTCGGTGTACGTGGACCAAAATCACACTGATTTTTTACATACTGGTAGGCTGAATCGGTTGAAAAGCTTGGAACATTTACCGTCAATGCTTTGGCTTCAACAAGCTGTACTTTCTGTTTGCATGCAGCTATACTGCTGATAAGAATTAGGCCTAAAAATAGTTTTCTCATATTTTAAAATTATGCACAAAGATAAGGAAAATAAAAAGACCCGACTAGTTATATTAGTCGGGTCTTTTAGAAATATATAATTCGATTTTACAATCCAAATTCAGCTTTAATATCAGCTACTTTGTCAGTTTTTTCCCAAGTAAACAACTCTACTGTTTGTGTAAAGTCTTTTCCATTGCCATCTTTGAATGCTTTGGTTTTTACTTCAGGAGTACGACCCATATGGCCATAAGATGCACTTTCTTGGTAAATAGGATTGCGTAATTTCAAGCGATCTTCAATTGCTTTTGGACGCATGTCGAAAAGTTTCTCGATTTTCACAGCAATTTCGCCATCATTCAATTTTACTTGAGCAGTACCATAAGTGTTAATGTAAAGGTTCATAGGTTTTGCAACCCCAATAGCGTAAGCCACTTGCACCAATACTTCATTGGCTAGACCTGCTGCTACAATGTTCTTAGCAATGTGACGTGCTGCATATGCTGCTGAACGGTCTACTTTTGAAGGATCTTTTCCAGAGAAAGCACCACCACCGTGAGCACCTTTCCCGCCATAAGTATCTACGATGATTTTACGACCTGTTAAACCGGTGTCACCATGAGGGCCACCAATTACAAACTTACCGGTTGGGTTTACGTGTAATACGTAATCTTCAGTGATCAATTGTGCAAATTGTGGATCCAATGCTTTAACACGAGGAATCAAAATATCTTTCACATCTTTGCGAATGATGGCCAACATTTCGTCATCATTTTTAGCAGTTGCAGCACCATGAACTGGATTCACCAAATCATCATGTTGCGTTGAAACAACAATGGTATGAACTTTAACGGGTTGGTTGTTATCGTCGTATTCAATAGTAACTTGCGATTTTGAATCTGGACGCAGGTAAGTCATAACTTTTCCTTCTTTGCGAATAGCAGCAAGTTCTTGAACCAAAGCATGTGATAAATCCAATGCAATTGGCATTAAGTTTTTGGTTTCGTTACAAGCATAACCAAACATCATACCTTGGTCACCAGCACCTTGCTCCATTGGCTCAGCACGTTCTACACCTTGATTGATGTCAGCAGATTGTTCGTGGATGGAAGAAAAAATACCACAAGCATCCCCGCTAAACATATATTCGCCTTTGGTATAACCGATGCTGTTGATAACAGCACGCGCCACAGTCTGAACATCGACATAAGCCTGCGTTTTTACCTCACCAGCCAATACAACTTGACCAGTCGTTACCAAAGTTTCACAAGCAACTTTAGAGCTTTTGTCTTGTGCTAAAAAATTATCCAACAAAGCGTCAGAAATTTGATCGGCAACTTTGTCTGGATGACCTTCCGATACCGATTCGGATGAAAATAAATATCCCATAATGAATAGATTGAAAAAATTATTTGTTTACAGTAATTGTAAATAAATATTGGAGGGAAAGTAAAAGGAGGACTTTTTGCGGTGCAGAAGTTGCGACAAAGCGGATTTGCGATTTAGCATTTTTTTCTGTGGTTGCAAGCAGTCCAAATCTCTCCACATTTATTACGATACAAAAATACGGAAAGTATCTAGATTGACAATGATAATATATATTCTTAACTCAAATTTACAATTATAATCTGTAGCATATTTTAATTTTGTTCCCATTTTTCTATATCAAAAGAGCCGCCACAATTATACTCATATTGTATAAATGTGGCAGCTCTTATTA
The DNA here is from genome assembly GCA_947445425.1 of Paludibacteraceae bacterium. Taxonomy (GTDB): domain Bacteria; phylum Bacteroidota; class Bacteroidia; order Bacteroidales; family Paludibacteraceae; genus Paludibacter. The sequence continues at coordinate 22,741 of CANFFA010000001.1, read as the reverse complement.
ATGTTTATTGTTTTGTTAATCAGCTAATAGATCAGCCAATGCTGTATGCATTTTATTAAAACTAAATTGTGAAAGCACTTCGTTTTTATAAGCACAAATTTCATCATTAAACAAATTACCAATGCTTCCTTGGTGGGTATGATTTACGGTTTTGTTTGGTTTGAATTTGCCGGCTTCAATTTCAAGTCCCACTTGCTTGTAGGCATCTCTAAAAGGTACGCCAGTGAGCGTGAGGCGATTTACCTCCTCCACGCTGAAAAGATAATCGTATCTATCCTCTTTTAGTATGTCAGCATTTACTTCTACTTGGGCCATCATCATAGCGGTCATTTCTATACAGTCTGTCAACTCTCCAAATGCAGGAACAAATACCTCTTTGATGATTTGCAAATCGCGGAAATAACCTGAAGGCAAGTTATTGGTAATCATCATGATCTGCTGTGGAAGTGATTGGAGTTTGTTGCATTTTGCGCGGGTAAGTTCGAAAACATCCGGATTCTTTTTGTGCGGCATTATGCTAGAACCAGTCGTGAAATTGTCAGGTAGTTTTATGAATCCAAAGTTTTGAGAGGTAAACATACAAGCGTCAAAGGCTAGTTTTGAAATCGTTGCCGCCACACTTGCCAATGCGTTTGCTACGGTGCGCTCCATTTTCCCACGCCCCATTTGCGCATAGACTACATTGTAATTCATGGAGTCAAAACCCAGTAGATCAGTGGTCATCTGTCGGTTGAGTGGAAAGGATGAGCCATATCCAGCAGCAGAACCCAAAGGGTTGCGGTTCGTGATTTTCCAAGCCGAAAGGAGTAGTTGTAAATCATCGGCAAGACTTTCAGCATAAGCTCCAAACCAAAGTCCAAAGGAAGATGGCATGGCAACTTGTAGGTGTGTGTAGCCTGGAAGTAGTACGTCTTTGTATTTATTGCTTTGAGAAATAAGTACTTCAAAAAGCTCAGAAACAGCAAGGACCGTTTTTTCAATTTCGGCGCGGGAAAATAGCTTTAAATCCAATAATACTTGGTCATTACGAGATCGGCCACTGTGAATCTTTTTGCCCATGTCTCCCAAGCTTGTAGTCAGTAACATTTCCACTTGTGAGTGGACATCTTCAACACCCTCTTCGATAGTGAATTGCCCGCTGTCTGCCAATAGGTAGATCTTTTTTAACTCTGTAAGCAATGTTTTAAGCTCATCAGCTTGTAATAGACCAACAGACTCCAACATACGAATATGAGCCATTGAACCCATTACATCGTACTTTGCTAAAAATAGGTCCATCTCACGATCGCGTCCTACTGTAAAAGCTTCAATTTTCGCATCAACCTGCGTAGTTTTTTCCCAAAGTTTTGCCATATTTGCACCTAGCCCCTAAAGTGGTATTTGATTACTTACTATCCTTATTGATAATTAAGGTAGAAATATTATTTAGTGATTGACTGTTTTGATTTTAATTTTTAGGAAGCTGAAATTGTTTTTTATTAAATCCGTTATCAAACGGAAACCATTTCTTTATTCACAGCTCCTACTCCCCTTTAGGGGTTAGGGGTAGACAATGCTTTTGCCAGCAAATCCGCCACCATGTTTATCCCTTCTTTCAACTTTTTGTCTACCATCATTTTAATCATGGTAGGTAATTCAGCTTTCAATGTCAATTTTAGTCTGGTGTCATTCTCCTCAACTTGTTTAAGTTGTATCCATAGATTCACTTTGACAGGGGCATTTGTTGACTCGAATTTAATGCTTTTGAAAGCTTCTCGTTCAATAATTTGCAAGCCCACTTTCCCAAAACCCTCTACAGTGAAATTACAGCTGTCGGTATTAAACTCTATATCTTTAAGTTTATCGCCCAATTGAGGGTTGTCTTGAAATTTTCTTAAGTTGTTAAGGTCGCTTAGGATGCCAAAAACCACTTCTTCCGAGGAAGAAATGGTTTTAATATCACTTTCATAAGTAGTCTGACTCATTATTCTTTGTGTAGGTTTTGTATGTGATAAGTGGTTTAGATAAGGTCTTTTTTCCAAGTAGATGGATTCTTGCGCCACTCTTGCAATGTTTCGATATCATCTGCTGAAATGTAGTTAGTAGAGAGTGCTTGAGCCAAAACTGCATCATAATTACTCAAAGTGTTTAACTTAACTTTGGCTTGTTTGAATTTGGTGTCTGCTTCTGGGAAGCCGTAGGTAAATATTGCCAACATTCCCAATACTTCGCAACCATCATTGCGGATGGCATCTACAGCTTTCAGACTGCTACCACCAGTAGAAATTAGGTCTTCTACCACTACGACTTTTTGGCCAGGACGTAAATCACCTTCAATTAGGTTTTCCAAACCATGCCCTTTCGGTGTTGGACGAACGTAAACGAAAGGTAGACCCAACATATCTGCTACCAATGCACCTTGTGCAATTGCGCCAGTAGCCACACCAGCAATTACTTGTACGTCTGGATGTAATTCCATGATTAAACGTGCTAGCTCAATTTTGACGAAATTGCGGGTTTGCGGGTAAGAGAGGGTTTTGCGGTTGTCGCAATATATAGGGGAATTCCAACCCGAAGCCCAGATAAATGGGTTGTTTGGTTGTAATTTTACTGCTTTAATTTTAAGTAATTGTTCAGCCGTAGCTTTTTCTAATGATTTCATTTGTAGTTGTTTTATTAATAAATTGGCAAAGACCTTTTACTTTATATTGCCTTTGTATTTAACGCTGCAAAAGTACGTAAACAAATTAAGACAAGAAAGTTAAAATGAAAATTTATAATACATATTTTAATATTGTTGCGATGAATTTGACAATAAAACTAAAGGTATCTAAATTTTATTTTTGATATCTTAATCGTGCTAAAGTCTTAATTTAAAGGAGAAAGAAACGCATCTTCTATATGTTCTATTTGAAATGATTCGCCCTGTGGAATGACTGTTATGACATCAAATCGAGTCTCTCCCTGCCAGTCTATTTGATGGATGTAAGCATGGGTAGCCCGCACGATATTTCTAATTTTTTTTAGGGTAATGGCTTCTTCTGGTAGCTCAAAGAAATCAGTGGAACGAGTTTTCACCTCTATAATAATCAGCCAGTTTTCGTTTTTTGCGATAATGTCAAGCTCCAATTTGCCAATCCGCCAATTGGTTTGTTGTATTTGATAGCCTTTTGATATCAAATGAGCTTCTGCAACTCCTTCTCCTAGATTCCCCAAATCATTGTGTACCGCCATATTTTATGAACTTGAAGGAGTTTAAATGCTAAATTATGATTTTAAAACAAAAAAATACTATAATTGTTCAATCACTTATCAGTTTTACAGTAATTTACCGTTTTAATTCTCAAGATAATATTATTTTTGTGCAGAATAAGAACGAATTATGGCAAAAAAGCAAATTACCCCCCTTTCCCAACGCACCTCATTGCGCACACACCGTCATTTTTGCACCCTAAATGAAGAGGAAAATAAGGCTTTGAACCGTTATATGGCCAAATATAAGGTTCAAAATAAGTCGAAATTTATTCGTGAAACGCTTATGATTGCCATAATTAAAAAAATGGAACTCGATCATCCTACTTTGTTTGATTAATAAAAGATAAAAGACCGCTTTGTTTTCCTCATTTAGTTTATTCTATACCACCAATTATGCAATGAAACTTACTTCTTATTTCTTGTAAGCTCCTTTTCAAACTAGCTCATTCATTTTAAATGGAATATATATTAGTCGCTTGTGCTTTTGCAGTTGGCTTTCTTTTGGCGTACTTTATTGGCTCCTCGCAAGGTTTGAAACAGCAAAAACTTTTTGATCAAGTTGGAAAAAACGCTTTGATTGATAAAAATGTCCTTGAAACGCAATGTTCTGTTTTAAAGGAAACTTTGCGTTTGAAAACCACTGACTTAGAATCAGTTCAGAATGAGCATAATAAGTCTTTATTATTGCTCAATGAAAGTCGTATTGAACTCGCCGGAACTAAAAAAAACCTTGAATATTTAAATGAAAAATTAAGTGTTCAAAAAGAGGAAATGGAAAGAGTTCAACAAAAGTTAACTTCTGAATTTGAGAATGTTGCGAATAAAATACTTAAAGAGCGTTCGGATGAGTTTTCCATCTCCAACCATAAAAATCTGAGTGAAATTTTAAATCCCCTGAAAGAAAGAATTCAGCTTTTCGAGAAAAAGGTGGAGGATACTTATGATAAAGAACTGAGAGATAAGGTCAGCTTACGTGAAGAAGTACGGAAGCTCACGGCACTAAATATCCAGATCAGTCAAGAAGCTCATAATTTGACCAATGCTTTGAAAGGTGATCTGAAAAAACAAGGCAATTGGGGTGAAGTGATTTTAGAAAGGGTGTTGGAACGTTCCGGACTTACCCGTGGGCAGGAGTATCAATGTGAAGAAGTTGTCGCTGGTTCAGAATCCAACGTTCAACGACCAGATGTAATCATTCATTTGCCTGAGCAAAAGCACATCATTATCGATTCTAAAGTGTCCTTGGTAGCGTATGAACGGTCTGTCTCTGCTGAGACAGAGTTGCATAGGAGTGCTCATTTAAAGGAGCATATCAATTCTATTCGTAGTCATGTTAAATTATTGAGTGAGAAGAATTATCAGAATGCACAGCACCTCAATACACCCGATTTTGTGTTGATGTTTGTACCCATAGAAGCCTCATTTTCAGTTGCGGTTCAAGCAGATGGCGATCTTTTTTCTTATGCTTGGGAGCGGAAGATTGTAATTGTGAGTCCTACGACTTTATTGGCAACGCTTCGGACTATTTCATCAATTTGGAAGCAGGAAAATCAGACCAAGAATGCTCAGGAAATCGCTAGATTAAGTGGTGCTTTGTATGATAAATTTATAGGCTTTACGGAGGATATGGTAAAGATTAGGGTCAGTATCGATAAAACTTCAAATGCCTATGATGAGGCTGTAAAAAAAATGAAGGAAGGGAATGGGAATATGATACGAACCGCGGAGAAAATCAAAGAGTTGGGGGCCAAAACAGGTACCAATAAATCCTTACCGTCAGGTTTTGATATTGGATAATTCCTAAATGTAAGTAATTGTAATTTAACCTTTTTGAGTTGTCAGTGATATGAAATTAAACGCAATTATATTCATTATATTTACATTTGTTCCTTTTGGTGCTCATGCTATCTTAAATGCTCCCCAACAAGATAGTACAAACTTGGTACAGCCTGTAGTTTTAAACCTAGATACTTTGTTGGAAAACTATGCAGTAAGCGTAAAACCAAATATTGACAGGAAAGTACCTACTTCCATAATTACTAACAAAAGAAATAAATCCCGCCGCATCCCTGTTGATAGTCAGTCATTTGATTCATTGGTCACTGTTTTAAAAGTGGAGCAACAAAAACAGAATCCACCTAAACAGTTCCAAATTCCAGTAGTATTAAATCCTATTGTGATTGATTCTTTGGTTTTAAACAGTAGTCCATTTTATATTCACCTTGTTTTTCAAGGCTATCAATCTAATTTCAACTGGAGGCTTAATAGAGATTTAAACGAATTTTTCTATGAAGGAAAAAACAATAGAATTATTTTAAATAAAACATCGAAACAAGATTCACCAGAGACTACTTTGCTGAATCTTAGATTATTGGCTCGAAACGAGATCAGTAGGACAGCAACTCATTTATACGCATATATTTACAGTGAGTTGCCAGACCCAAGCGTAAATAATGATCGTTACATTGAAAGTAGACCGATTAGGCACGTTAAATTCACGAATGACAATCCATTGTTGACTGCTGAACAAAAACTAAAAATCAGGGAAGATAAGGCTAGTCCGTGGATCAGAAAGGCTACGGGTTTAGCTCAGTTTTCTCAAAATTATGCTTCTGCGAATTGGTATCAAGGGGCAAATACTAATATTGCCGTACTCGGGAATTTGGCTGGAAAATTAAATTATAATGATGGAAATTATATCCAATGGGACAATGATGCTGAGTGGCGTATGGGGTTTAATACTGTGCCTCAGCCAGCACTTCGGTCTTTGAATACCAATGATGATATTCTTCGAGCAACCAGTAAGTTAGGGGTAAAAGCGGGTGGTAAGTTTTTTTATAGTGCTTCTGTCGATTTCTCAACACAACTATTTAATAATTATAAGTCAATTAGTTCAAAGGATTTAAAATCAACTTTCCTAACACCAGTACGTTTTAATGTAGGTCTTGGGGTGGATTATAAAGTAGATAAAGTTCTGTCTCTGATGGTGTCGCCAATCTCGTATAAATACATCTATATGAACGATATAAAGAACTTGAGTCCTAATCTTTTTGGTATAGCAGCTGGGAAAAATGTGCTGAGTGAGGTGGGTAGTGCATTTAAATTACTATATACCTATATCCCCATGGAAAAGGTTCAGTTAGATACTCGGCTTACATTTTATACAAATTATACAAAAGTAGAAATAGATTGGGAAACGGTTTGTACATTGACCATTAACCGCTTTTTGTCAACACGGATTTCCGTGAATCCACGTTATGATAATACCATTATTGGGGAAAAGCAAGGGATACAACTCAAACAATTGATGAGCGTCGGTTTTTCTTATAAATTTATAAACTAGTGTGATGATAAATTGAGAGTGAAAATTAGACATTAGATAAAAGAACAAAGACTAAAGACGAATTCACTGTCTTTAGTCTTTGTTCTTTTATCTAATGTCTATTGAAAGATTTTATGCCACAAATCAAATTTAAGTACGTCAATTTCACTATGATGACTTAAGTTAGTTCTGATCCGCTCAACAGAATGCACATTTCCCAATTGGGTTTTGGAAAAAAACTTGTCAGCATAACAAATCACTTGTTCTTCCATAGATATGGGTAGAAAATCGCGATGGGGTAGAGGGAGCTGCCGTCTTTCAATTAGCTCTAAACTTATCCCAACGCCAGTGTGGCGTTCTGCTACTAAAGCATGACGGTGAAGTCCTTCAGCACGTAATAAATCTGCTCCTAAATAACCATGTTCAATGTACTTATGTTTCCCATAACAGTGTATACGTTCTGCGTCGCAAAGGAAAACTCCAATGTCATGGAGCATAGCAGCTTCTGAGATGAATTCCAAATCCAAGTCAAATTCTGGATGTAAAGAAGCTATTTCTAATGCTTTATTTCTTACTTGTTCACTGTGGGTAATTAAAACATAATGAATATCATCATGTTTTGGGTAGTATTTCTCAATTATTTCATGCGGATTGAACATAATGATAAGATTTTGAGTTGAAATGAGATTCTATGCTTGCTATAGAAATCGCTTAAAGATACTGGATTTGATAGTAAAGCAAATTTAAATAAACAAAACAAAATGAAAAATGGATTGTAATTGTACATGGCCAGGAAATGACCTTCTCATGCAGGTCTATCACAATACTGAGTGGGGAAAACCGGAACATAATGATTCGAAACTGTTTGAATTATTGTTATTGGAGGGATTTCAGGCGGGACTGAGTTGGAAAATAGTACTTCATAAACGGGAAAATTTCCGTAGGGCTTTCGATAATTTTGATGCAAACAAAATAGTGCTTTATCAGGAGGAGAGAATTCAGGAGCTAATGCAGGATGCTTCCATTGTTAGAAATCAGGCGAAGATACGTGCCACCGTCGGAAATGCAAAGGCCTTTTTAAGCATCCAAGCTGAGTTTGGAACCTTTGATGCTTATATTTGGAAATTTACGGAGGGAAAAATAATTGAAAATATCGTTCATTCGATGTCAGATTTACCTTCTAAGACCGTGATTTCTGATGCGATGAGTAAAGATTTACTTTCGCGAGGTTTTAAATTTGTGGGATCCACCATCTGTTATGCCTTTATGCAGGCCAGCGGGATGGTGAATGACCATTTTGAAAAATGTTCGTTTCGATCGTAGAGGCACAATGCATTGCGCCTCTACGACAATTAATCATTTATTCAAATTTTCCAATAATAATTTAACCCCCATTTCAACGTCATTTGTTTCCGCCAATGCTTTGATAAATGCACTTCCAATAATGGCGCCGGATGAGTATTTACAGACCGTCTCACGGGTTGATTTGTTAGAAATTCCAAAACCAATTAAGCGTGGGTTTTTCAAATTCATGGAGTTGATACGATTAAAATAATCCACTTTGCTATCAAATGAATTTTGAGTTCCAGTTACTGCTGCCGAAGAAACCATATAGATGAAACCATTGGTATGACTGTCAATCAGACGGATACGTTCCTCTGACGTTTCTGGGGTAATCAGGAAAATGAATTCCAATCCATAACGTTCTGCGATTTCTTTGTAATTAGCAAGGAAATCGGACATTGGTAGATCTGGAATAATCATCCCATCAACTCCGACTCTATGGCACTCTTTACAAAAAGCTTCAAATCCAAATTGCATAATAGGATTTAAATACCCCATCATAATAAGGGGGATATTGATTTCTGAACGAATATTTGATAGCTGTTCAAACAACTTCTTAATACTCATACCATTTTTAAGCGCCACTTCACTACTGTTTTGTATCACCAGACCGTCGGCCATTGGGTCGGAAAAGGGTACGCCAATTTCCACTAAATCAACTCCATTAGCCTGTAAGCATTTTAGTGTAGGTACTGTGTCTTCTAATTTTGGGAAACCTGCTGTGAAATATACCGAAAGGATGTTTTCGGATTTTTGTTGAAACAATTGATTGATTCTGTTCATGGATGATTTTTTGTCAACGGTCAACGGTCTTAAGTCATTGGTCGCTGGTTTATTTGTTGTTCGAACTTTTTAATTTTTATCAAGATTTTATGGCAGTAATAAATTCAGCTAATAGCGTTGAGTCTTTCATTCCTGGGCTAATTTCAAAGCGGCTATTCAGGTCGACACCAATCATTTTTGGATGATTTATTAACTTGATTATTTCCACATCTTCCACTGAAATCCCACCACTCAGAAGAAAACGAGTATCTCCTTGATAGGATGAGAGTATAGACCAATCGAATTTAACTCCAGAACCTCCATGTGTAGGGGTTTTGGTGTCAAAAAGGAAGAAGTCGCACGCCCCTTCATAATTTTCAGTTGCTTTAAAATCAGTTGCATCAGCAATTGGAAATGCTTTGAAAACCAAAAATCCAAGTGATTTTAAGGTGTAACAAAGCTCCTCTGATTCTGAACCGTGTAATTGCACCCCTTGTAAACTGTATTTCTTGACTGTTTCAAGGATATTGTCTTGTGTTTCATTTACAAAGACTCCAATTTTCAGGATATTTCTTGGAATATTTAGCAATAAATCAATATCCAATGTTTCTGGATATCTTGGGGATTTTGGATAAAATATAAATCCTAAAAAATCAGGTTTTAAATCTGTTACAGCTTGTATGTTGTCGGGAAATTTCATCCCACAAATTTTTATTTTTAAAGAATCCCTAAACCCTAAAGTGGCATTGAGATTATTATTGGTTTCCATTTTTAATTTTTTTAATAAATTTGCTCATAGCTTCCGCTGGATTTTCTTCTTTCATGAAATTCTCTCCCATCAAAAATCCGCAATATCCTGCCTCACGAAGCTCACGGACCGTCTCTACTTTTGAAATACCGCTTTCACTCACTTTGGCAAAATTATTCGGTATTAAGTTGGCCAAGTCAAATGAAACCTGAATGCTTTGTTCGAAAGTTTTTAGGTTACGGTTATTGACGCCCAGCATGTCCACAAATTCATTTGCATGGTCTAATTCTGCGCGGTTGTGAACTTCCAACAGAACTTCCAAGCCCAATTCATGTGCCTTTCGTCCCAGCTGTTTCGTTTGTGATGAACTCAGGGCTGCTGCAATAAGCAAAATGACATCAGCACCCATCGCCTTGGCTTCATACAATTGGTATTCGTCAACAATGAAATCTTTACGTAAAACAGGACATTTGATAGAGGGACGGGCAGCGATTAAATCAGCTGGAGTTCCTCCAAAATAGGGAAAATCCGTCAAAATTGAAATACCTGAGGCACCTGCATCTGAATAGCCTGAAGTAACCGTCTGAACATCTGCATGTTCATGTATCCACCCAAGAGAGGGCGATTTCCGCTTGAACTCGGCAATGATGCCTGATTCTGAATTGAGCAGGCTTTGTTTCATGGAAAGGCACTTTCTCTTAAAATCAAGAGATTTCTCTAGGTCGGAAATGGAAATTGTGGCTTTGCGCTCTGCAACTTCTATTAGCTTGTCGGCTATTATTTTATCTAATATTGTTGACATTGAATTTGTGTTAATTAACTTTCAAGTTGAAAATTGTGCAGTGGATTTTATTTTCAGTTGACTACAATTTATAGTTTACTTATAGCCCACTTATAGTTTTAATAGTATCATTAAGTTACTATCCACTTGTTTTAAATCATTGGCATTTAAGCTTCCTAATCTTCCAATAGCCAACTCTTTATCAATGGTTGCAAGTTTTGATAATCGTAGAAGTGATTTCTTCTTTAACCCATTTTCAGTGGATGGATTTAATATTAAATCAGTAGCTTCATTCCATTTTAATTGAGTGGAAATGAAAGCCACAGTAATATCTAATTCACAACTGATTAGGATTAAGGCAGGTTTGTTTTTATTTCCTTTTAAACGGTAAATGGAAATGGTATGAGTATTATTTCGCCTTTTTCCATTAGAATTTCTCTTTTAAGTCAGATTCCGAATACAGATCCTCTTCATCTTTCAGAAATTGAAAAGAATCTGAATTGCTTACTAGTTTATGTATCCCTTTTTGCAAGATTTCATCTTCGTATTTCTTTAAGATAAACTCAGTAAAATCGGATACTTCTTGTACCTTGTCGTTAGGTAGTTTCGACAAAGAGTTTACGGTTCTGTTTATCAATGTTAATCGCATCATAATCAATCGTTTTTTATTTCCGATATATCCACTCTCAAGAATTGGAGTGATTATTTGTAAATCTCCTCAAACTTCACAAATGCAGCCTTCGCCCTTCCACTTTCCAAAGATTCCAATGCCTCTGCTTTGCATACTTCCAAACTTTTCTCAGGACAACGGGTTTGTATGGCAATGGCGGAGTTGATAACTACTGCATTGCGTTGTGCAATAGTGCTATTATTGTCCAAAACATTCAAAAGGATTTGTGAGGCTTCTCCAATGGTATCACCTCCCCAAAGTTCTTTTTGTTCAATTTTAGGATAGCCCAATTGCTCAGGTGTAAAGAGAAACTCACCATTGTTATTCACAATTTTACAACTGTCGGTCAATGAAATTTCATCATAACCATCCAGACTGAAAGCAATGGTGTATTGACAACCCAAGCTTTGGTAGATGTAATTGTACAGTCGCATCATCTTTAGGTTGTAAACTCCTAAACATTGGTAATGTGGACGTACAGGACTAATGAGTGGTCCAAGTACGTTGAAAAAAGTACGTACACCCAAATTCTTACGTACTGGTGCTACGTTTTTCATCGCAGGGTTGCACAAAGGAGCATGCAGATAGGCAAAATTGGCCTCCTCCAATGAGCGTTTCACTACATTCATATCTGTAGTGAATTTGGCACCGAAATATTCTAAAACATTGGAAGAACCGCTTACGGATGTTGCACCATAATTACCGTGTTTGGCAACTTTGTACCCCGCACCTGCTACTGCAAAACAACTACAGGTAGAGATGTTAAAGGTGTTCTTGCCATCTCCACCAGTTCCGACTATGTCAAGTGGTTCAAATTCAGACAAGTCCATTGGAATGGCCATGCTGAGTAGTGCTTCTCGAAAACCGATTACCTCCTCCAGTTCTATGCTTCGCATGAGGTAGACCGAGATAAAGGCAGCGATTTCTACTTCACTGTATTTTCCGGCAGCTATGTTGATCATCACTTCGGAAGCCTCTTGTTTGGTGAGCGATTGGTGATTGAATAATCTGTTTAGTAAATGTTTCATGGAATATTCTAGATTTTAATGATCGTATCGTTTTATTTTGTAGAGACGTTGCATGCAACGTCTCTATCATGCAAGGTCTATACGCATGTTTACGATTCCAACCAATTTTTCAACATTTGCAATCCATCTGGTGTCAATACCGATTCTGGATGAAATTGTACTCCCCGCACATCATAGGTTTTGTGAGCCAAAGCCATGATCATCCCCTCTTCGTCAACTGCCGTAATGGTTAAACATGCTGGCAAGGTTGATTTTTCGGCAGCCCATGAATGATAGCGCCCTACTTCTAGGGTCTTTGGCAAACCTTTGAAAAGTACATCTTCTTCCAATACATTGATCATAGAAGTAACCCCGTGGTGTACTTCGGCAAGATTGATGAGTGTTCCGCCAAAAGCTTCTGCAATGGCTTGTTCGCCAAGGCAGACTCCTAGAATCGGTTTTGTTGATGCATACGTACGAATTACATCGAGTAGAATTCCAGATTCAGAAGGAACCCCAGGACCCGGAGAAAGGATGATTTTATCAAAACGAGCAATCTCTTCCAAGGGAATTTGATCGTTACGATGTACTTCTATATTGGTGTATCCTAGCTTTTTAACTTCATGTACCAAATTGTAGGTAAAGGAATCATAGTTGTCAAAAACGAGAATTGAACCCCCAACCCCTGAAGGGGAGTTGGATTTGCTTTTATTTTCTATATTTTTTTCCATATTAAGAATCTTTATGTAAAGTGTTGATTTCGAAAAGCTAATCTCATTCCCCTTTAGGGCTTAGGGGTTGAAGCCACATCCACCGCTTTTTTCAATGCCGCCAATTTATTATTTACTTCCTGCAACTCACTTTCTTCATCAGATTTTGCAACTATTCCAGCACCAGCTTGGTAGTACAAAGTATTATTTTTACTTACAAAAGAACGTATCGTAATGGCCTGATTAAAGCTGCCATCGAAGCCAATGTATCCCAAACATCCGCCATAAGGACCACGGTCGTGTGGTTCAATTTGATCGATAAGTTGTAAGGCTTTAATTTTAGGAGCTCCCGAAAGCGTTCCTGCCGGGAAGGTATCTGCAAAGAGTTTGATGACTTTGGTGTCTGGTTTCAATCTTCCACTGACACTAGAAACCAAATGTAATACATGAGAATAATATTGCACTTCTCTAAATACTTCAACTTCTACATGGTCGGTGTTGCGGCTCAAGTCATTGCGTGCCAAATCGACCAACATCACATGCTCTGCATTTTCTTTTTTGTCTTGACGCAGTTTTTCTGCTAATTGAAAATCCTTTTCATCATCCCCCGTACGACGGAAGGTTCCTGCAATGGGTTTAATATAAGCCTTTTGTTTTTTTGCATCAACCACTAAATGGGCTTCAGGTGAAGACCCAAAAATGCGGAAATCACCAAAGTTGAAATAGAATAAGTAAGGAGAAGGATTCACAGAGCGTAAGGTGCGGTAAAGCATAAAATCGTCTCCTTTGTATTCTTGGTAAAAACGACGTGACAATACAATTTGAAATACATTTCCTTTGTAGCACTGTTCTTTTCCTTTGCGAACCATCTCTTTGTATTGTTCGTTGGTAATGTCTGATTTTTCTTCACCTACTGCTTCGAATTTGTAAGTGGCGAAATTATTGCTTGACAATACTTCCTCAATTTCCGAAATTTTACTCTCTTCATTTTCCATCAAATTTTCGATGATGGTCAATTCATTGTTAAAATGGTTAACTGCGATGATGTATTTGAATAATACATAGTGTAGACCTGGCATGCTTCCTGGAACTGTGCCCCGTGCTGAGAGTTTTACATCTTCAAAATATTGCACTGATTCGTAAGAAGAATAGCCAAACAAGCCATTTACACCGATTTCATTCTCGTTTTTAATTAGATTGACCGATTTTAAAAATACATCAAAGCGCTCAGCCACCGTCATTTTATCCTCAACAGCCGTCTCAATTTTGCTTCCATCTGGATATTCTTCAGTGATGACAAAATTGTTCACCGAAATCCCACCGATTGGGCAAAAGCCAATATAGGAATAGCTGTTTTCAACACCGTGGTAATCAGAGCTTTCTAAAAGAACTGATTTGGTATACAAGTCTCTTATCTTTAAATAAATACCTACCGGCGTTTGTAGATCGGCAAGCATTTTCTTTGTATTCACGATAAGACCCCCAACCCCTAAAGGGGAGTTTGAATTACTTTTGATTTCCATATTATTTATATTATTTGTTTTGTTTGATGTCAAACGACTAATTCAGTTGTGTTTTTGAGTTCTTCCTTGATCTTATTTAATACAGTTTCAATATCCCCAAGCACTTGTTCGTTTGTAAATCTAATTACCTTTAAACCTAAAGCTTCTAGTTCTGCTTCTCGACACTTATCGTAGAAGTATTGATCTGGTGTATCATGATAAGCTCCGTCAATTTCAATTATGATTTTTGCCTTGTGGCAATAGAAATCTGCAATAAAGTGTAAGATAGGGTGTTGTCGCCTAAATCGAACTTTGGGTATTGTTTGAATACTTTTTAAATGTTGCCAAAGAAATATTTCTGAAGTCGTTTGATTTGCTCTCAATTCTCTAGCGAATTCAAAATGAATGGGTAGAGCACCGTGAAACATATTAGAACCCCCAACCCCTAAAGGGGTGTCGAAATTACTTTTGATTTTTTTATTTCCCATATTTTTTATACATAAAACATGGAAGTGGTCTTTATTATTGCATCTGGTGGTGTTAAATGTTTTAATTGATTTCGACCGAACTAATTTCATTCCCCTTTAGGGGTGAGGGGTGAAAAATTTTACATAGGTATCCATGTCCTTATCTCCTCTTCCGGAAACAGTTAAAACGACTATATCATCAGGCTTGAAAGTCCCTTTTTCTTTTTTTAGTAATGCCAATGCATGAGCGGATTCTATAGCGGGAATAATACCTTCTAGTTTCGTTAATTCAAAAGCGGCTTCCAATGCTTCATCATCATTGATGGGATGCACTTTGGTTCGGCCAATTTTTGAGTAAAAAGCATGAGCTGGTCCTATGCCCGGATAATCTAAACCTGCAGAAATAGAATAGGGTTCAATGATTTGACCATCAGTGTCTTGCATTAATAAAGTGCGGAAGCCATGGATTATCCCTTTGGATCCTATGCTTATGGTAGCCGCCGTCTCACCTGAATTTATTCCTAAACCACCCGCTTCGGCCGATATGATTTTCACTCTTTCATCACTTAAGAAATGGTAATAAGTACCCATAGCATTACTTCCACCACCCACACAAGCCATCAAATAATCGGGATAATCACGACCAATTTGTTCTTGTAGTTGATCTTTAATCTCTTCGCTTATAACAGACTGAAAATATCCAACCATGTCGGGGTAGGGGTGAGGTCCCACCGTGGAACCGATGATATAAAAAGAATCAGGGTTAGAGCACCAATAGCGAATGGCTTCATTGGTAGCATCTTTTAGAGTGGAACTTCCACTGGTTACTGGTTCTACTTTTGCACCCAACATGCGCATTTTTTGTACATTCAAAAACTGACGTTCTACATCAATTTTGCCCATGAATACTGTACATTCTAATCCCATTAATGCACAGGCTGTGGCCGTAGCAACACCATGTTGTCCTGCACCAGTTTCAGCAATAATGCGGGATTTACCCATGCGTTTTGCTAACAAAATCTGACCCAGGGCATTGTTAATCTTGTGTGCACCAGTATGATTCAAATCTTCCCGTTTCAAGTAGATTTTAGTATTATATTTCTCGGACAATCTTTTGGCAAAATATAAAGGAGAAGGCCGTCCGACATAATGCTTCAATAGATCGTAATACTCCGCTTTAAAGGATGCATCTCCTTTTATTGCTTGGTATGCAGCGTTTAGACGTTCCACTGTTCCATGAAGAATTTCAGGAATATAGGCACCGCCAAATTCACCATAATAACCATTTGCGTCAATTCCACCTCCTTCCCCTAAAGGGGAGTTGGAATTACTATTGTTTTCTTTATTATTCTCCATACTAGTTAATTATGTCTTTGTTTATGTGAAATTGATGTCGAAAAAACAATTCTAATCCCCCTTAAGGGGCTAGGGGTTTGGTAGGTAAAAAAAAGGCTCATCGTGAGTAACGACAAGCCTTTATAATATATGATTTACATATAATGCATAGCTGTAACACTCACGATTTTTGAAATCCTGTGTGCCACCAACCCAAACCATTTACAGTAAATATTTTCATCTTTGTTAGTTTCTCTACTTTGATGGTGCAAAGATTGCAATTTCATTTTAATTGTGCAAGAAAATAGGATATTTTTTTTATTTCAAATTGAATTTTTTTTGACAAGACTTTGGTCATCTTGCATCTTCATTCACTTATGAGTACTGTTATTTCTTTAGAATATGAAATAGGACTAAAAGCCTAAAACAAAACCAGTCTAACGCTTTCGTATTTCAGTTTTTTTTCCGAAATTTGCACGCTGAAAAATAGGGTTTAATCAGTTAATAATTAGTAAGAAAAATAAGCTTGTGAAAGATACAAAGTATATTTTTGTAACCGGTGGAGTTACTTCATCATTGGGTAAGGGTATTATTGCAGCTTCATTGGGTAAGTTGTTGCAAGCCCGTGGTTTTAGGGTTACGAATCAAAAGTTAGATCCTTATATTAATATAGATCCAGGTACCTTAAATCCTTACGAACATGGTGAATGTTATGTAACCGTAGATGGCCATGAGGCTGATTTGGATTTAGGTCATTATGAGCGTTTTTTAAATGCGCCGACCCATCGTGCCAATAATATTACCACTGGTCGCATCTATCAAAACGTTATTAACAAAGAGCGTAGAGGTGATTATTTGGGAAAAACGGTGCAAATTATTCCGCACATTACTGACGAGATTAAACGCAATATCAAGCAATTGGGTAGCAAAGGCGAATATGAATTTGTCATTACTGAATTGGGTGGTACTGTGGGTGATATTGAATCATTGCCTTATATTGAGGCAGTTCGTCAATTGAAATGGGAGCTTGGAAACAAGTGTTTGATCATCCATCTTACTTACGTCCCTTATTTGGCTGCCGCCAAAGAGCTTAAGACTAAACCTACACAACATTCAGTAAAAGCTTTACAAGAACAAGGCGTTCAAGCCGATATTTTAGTGCTTCGTACCGAGCACAATATCTCTATGGATATCCGTAAAAAGGTTGCTTTGTTTTGCAATGTTGAACAAAGTGCTGTGATGCAATCCATCGATGTACCTACCATTTATAGAGTACCGATGAACATGCAATTGGAAAAATTGGATGAAGTAGTACTGTCCAAAATGGGATTTGATTTGGCCAAAACGCCAGATGCAGATATGGGAAAATGGATTAGTTTTGTTGAAAAACTAGAAAATGCGAAAGATGAAATTCGTATCGGTTTGGTTGGTAAATATACACAATTGCCTGATGCTTATAAATCTATCATTGAATCATTGATTCATGCCAGTGCTTACAACGATCATAAATTGAAATTGGAATTAATCCTTTCTGATAAAATAACTGATGAAAATGTTGCAAAGAAACTAGGTGGATTAGCTGGTATTATTGTGGCTCCAGGTTTTGGAGAGCGTGGTATGGAAGGTAAATTTTCTGCCTTGAGATATGCACGTGAAAACAATATGCCGTGTTTAGGTATTTGTATGGGAATGCAAACCATGTCTATAGAATTTGCCAGAAATGTATTGGGTTATGCAGATGCCAATAGTACGGAAATTGATGATACTACTACCCATAACATTGTAGATATTATGGATGAGCAAAAAGATGTTTTAAACCTAGGCGGTAGTATGCGTTTGGGTGCATATAAATGCAAATTGAAGAAACATTCTAAGGCTCACGAAATATATGGTAAAGATCACATCAGTGAGCGTCACCGTCATCGTTTTGAATTTAACAATGAATACAAAGAGGAGTTTGAAAAAGCTGGTATGATTTGTAGTGGGATGAATGATGAATCTAATCTGGTTGAAATCATTGAGTTGAAGTCGCATAAATGGTTTATTGGGGTGCAATTTCACCCAGAATATAGCAGCACTGTGGTGAATCCTCATCCATTGTTTATCAGCTTTATTCAAGCTGCCATTCAAAAGTAATTAATAATTCAAAATTAATAATTAAACTCAGACTGTTTAAATAAAAGTGTTGACAGTCGTCAAAACAAAGATGGATAAAAATACGATTATTGGATTTGTGCTCATTGCACTGATATTCATAGGCTTTACTCAATTAAATAAGCCTACAGAAAAGCAATTAGCAGATCAAAAAAGGTACAACGACTCTATTGCATTTGTAGATCAAAGTAATGCACCTCAGGCTGTTGAAGCGAATATTTCAAAGAGTGCAGCTGCAGCCGATTCAATTGCGGCAAATGATACTACTAAAGCTGCTGATACTTTTGGTGCTTTTAGTGTTGCTTCCACTGGTGTTGAAAAATTTTATACACTAGAAAATGAATTGGTAAAGTTGACTTTTAGTAATAAGGGTGGAAGTATCTGTTCTGCTCAATTGAAAAATTACAAAACGCATGATTCATTGCCATTAATCCTTTTCGAAGCCAATGAAAGTAATATGGCTTTTACATTGGTTACCAATAACAACCGTGTATTGAATTCAGCTAGTTTGTATTTTGATTCTATTGCACCGATAAAAAAAGATGTAAAAGGTAATCAGACTTTGGTCTTTCGATTAAAAACTTCTGGCGAGGCTTATCTTGACTTTACGTATACCCTTCCAGCAAATAATTATATGTTGGGCTTTGATATCAAGGCAAATGCAATGAATACGGTGATGCCAGCAGGAACTAACTTCTTGGAAATGGCTTGGTCGGCAAAGGTGCGTCAACAAGAATTGGGACGTAAATTTGAAGATCGTTATGCGAATGTAGAATTTAAATATATGTCTGAGGATATTGAAACCTTGAGCGAAAGCAAGAATGAAGAAAAAGAATTGACGACCAAGGCCAAATGGATTGCTTTTAAAGGACAGTTTTTCAGTTCTATTTTAATTTCTAAAGATGGATTGAGTGCCACAAAATTAAAGAGCAAATTGGAAGGTGAGAATTCAGGTTACTTGAAAGCTTACTCTGCAAATATGACAGTGGCTTTTGATCCAACAGGTAAAGAATCCAGTTCTTTTAATCTGTTTTTAGGACCAAATCAGTATAAAGTCTTATCTGCATACGATAAAGGTGTTGACTCGAAAGATGAGCTTAATCTGAACAAAATTATACCTTTGGGTTGGGGCATTTTTGGTTGGGTGAATCGTTTTATGATTATCCCAATGTTTAATTTCTTCAGCGGCTTTATGGGTAATTTTGGTATTATTATCCTATTAATGACCTTGGCCATCAAGACTTTATTGTTCCCTTTGACCTATAAATCTTATGTTTCTAGTGCTAAGATGAGGGTGTTAAAGCCTGAAATTGATGAACTTACTGCAAAGATCCCTGCTGATAAAACAGTGGAGCGTCAAAAAGTGAGTATGGATATTTATTCTAAAGTAGGAGTGAGTCCCATGAGTGGCTGTTTGCCTACCTTATTACAAATGCCTATCTTATTTGCAATGTTTAGTTTCTTTCCGGCTGCTATTGAGTTGCGTCAAGAAAGTTTCTTATGGGCAACCGATCTTTCGGCCTATGATTCTATTTATAGTTGGTCTGGTCATATTCCGTTAATTACTGAGTATTTTGGAAATCATATCAGTCTTTTCTGTCTGCTAATGACTGCCACTAGTATTGTTTATACCAAACTAAATATGGCAAGTACTGGAGGAAATGATCAGATTCCAGGTATGAAGTGGATGATGTACCTGATGCCTTTGGCTTTCATGTTTATGTTCAATAACTATGCTTCAGGATTAAGTTATTACTATTTTGTGTCTACCTTGATTTCTATTATTCAAACCTATGCCATTCGTGGTATGGTGGATGAAAAGAAGATGTTGGCAGAGTTGCATGCAAAACGCAATAGTAAAAAACCAGTTAAGAAAAGTGGTTTTATGGCGCGATTGGAAAAAATGCAACAAGAGCAACAAAAGGCAGTAAGAGGGAAGAAGTAGTTAAGAGTAAAATGTCTACGAGTTTTTAACTGTAGATTGTATGATATATTTTCACAAAAGGCGTAAAATGCAAGTTCTAAAATTGCGCTTTGCGCCTTTTGTTTGGTTTTATAATAAAAGAAAGAGTATGAAAAAAACGAATTTGTTTGTTCTTGTAATGATCGTGTTTCCTTTGCTATTTTCATCTTGTAGCAAATCAACCAAGCGCTTTAAGATAGACACTTCAGAGAAAAGAGTGGAAGTTAAAATTAAGCGTTTTGACAAAGCTATGATGACGCTTGTGGATAAAGACTTTAAGCAAAATGTGGCTAAATTATATGTCGATTTCCCAAAGTTCTTACCTGCCTATACTGCTGAAATTTTAGATACTGCTGCTATGGATACGGTTGCGGTGAGTAATTTATTTAAATCATTTTTGGCGGATAAGACCTTTGCTCCCGTGAACAAGAAGTCTATGGAAACCTTTGCTGATGTGACAGATATCGAGAAGAGTCTTTCAGATGCATACACTTATATCATGCATTATTTTCCCAATGCAAAATTACCAGAAATATACTTTTTTGTTTCAGGTTTGAATCGTTCAGTGATTATGAATGATGATTTTATTGCCATAGGTACTGATTTTTATTTGGGAAGTGATTATAAGGCTTACAAGGATTTTACGTATAAATACTTAATGTACAATATGCGCCGAGAGTGTGTAGCTGCTGATATTGTTTCGGCTACGCTTTTCCGCATGTTTGCCCTCAGCAATGATAAGGACAGACTTTTGGATCACATGCTTTTTAGGGGTAAGGTAATGTACCTATTATCGGTATGTATGCCGCAGGAAAAGGCGGAGGACCTAATGGCTTATGATCCTGTTCATTGGAAGTGGTGTAATCAATACGAAAAAAATATCTGGGCGGCGATGATCGACCAAAAGGATCTGTTTTCTACAGACAATATACTGATTAAAAAGTATATGAATGACGCTCCTTTTACTGCTCCGATTTCACAAGAATCGCCAGGTCGCTTGGGTACTTGGATAGGATGGCAAATTGTATCCAGTTATATGAAAAATAATCCTCAAGTAGGATTACGTGATTTGATGAAGGATGATAATTACCAAAAAATGTTGGAAAATTCGGGGTATAAACCGTGAAAACGACTTAGAGACGCAATGCATTGCGTCTCTAAGTCGTTTATTGCATTGCGTCTCTAAGTCGTTTATTGCATTGCGTCTCTAAGTCGTTTATTGCATTGCGTCTCTATGTCGTTTATTGCGTTGCGTTTCAACATTTATTATTTTAAATAATATGATAAATCTCCATAATATCATGTAGTATCTTATCAAAATCAATTTTCAAATCTATCAACTTCCCGCTGTGGTCATCAAACACCCAACCATGTACACTGATACTTCGCTCTTTTGATGCTTTTTGTACATCAGAAGTCTTAATCACATTTATGCACTGCTCTTGAACGTTCAGCTCTACTAAACGCTGGTATTTCTCCTCCTCGTTGGTAATAGAGTCTAATTCTGCTTTATGCAAACGGTACACATCCCTGATGTTTCTCAACCAAGGGTTCAGAATTCCTAAATCAGAGGATTGCATGGCTGCTTTTACACCCCCACAATAGTAGTGTCCGCAGACTACAATATGCTCCACTTCAAGATGCGTTACCGCATAAGTGATGACTGACATGGCACTTAGATCAGCATTTGGAACCATATTGGCGATATTTCTATGTACAAAAACTTCTCCAGGGCCTACGCCCATTAGCTCTTCAGCGGTCACCCTACTATCGGAACATCCTATGTAAAGAAAGGATGGATTCTGACCGATAGATAGTGTTTTGAAATAATTTTCGTCTACCTTTAGTTTTTCGGCAATCCAATTTCTATTATTGGTAAATATTTGTTCTGCGTTCATTTTGTAATTTAATTGTACTGTTTCTATATAATATTTTAAGGGTTTTAGAAATGTGTGATTTAAAGCTTCAAGCTTCTTTTGTAATGTTTTGCAAATATAGTTAATATCTTTTGTAAAGTATAATCACATTGTTTTATGTGTAAACAATTGATTTATAGGTTTAAATCATACGAATACTTGATTATGCCATTTCTCAATTCTTTCTTACCTTTGCAAAACACTTCAAACGACTTTCTTTTCCACTCCTTTACGTACAATATGAAATACGTCGACGTTATTCTTCCCCTTCCTTTGGCCAATACTTTTACTTATTCAGTTCCTGATGAGTGGGCTGATACTGTGCATGTTGGAAAGCGTGTGGTGGTTCCTTTTGGAAAAAAGAAGATGTACACCGCGGTTATTTATTTGGTCCATTCCATAACGCCTACTGTTTATGAGGCAAAAGAAATACTCTGTTTGTTGGACAATGAGCCGATACTTCGACGGCCACAGATGAAACTTTGGGATTGGATTGCTTCCTATTATCAGGCTTTTTTGGGGGATGTTTATCAGGCTGCGGTTCCTGCTGGTTTAAAGTTGGAGAGTGAAACCCAAGTTCGAATTAATCCTTATTATGAGAATGAAACGCAGCTGAATGAGCGTGAAATGAAAGTGCTTGATGCCCTTTCGGAAGGTAAAGCGATTAGTGTTTCTGAGTTGAATAAGTTGACTGAATTGACCAATAGTTTACCCACTATTAAGACCTTGCTGGAAAAAGGTGCTGTGGAAGTAAGCGAAGAGTTGGTAGAGAAATTTCGTGCTAAGAATACGACTTTTGTACGCTTGACTGCTCATGCTGGTAAAG